>JAZOUE010000145.1:0-4720 GCA_045658045.1 Candidatus Enterousia sp. | reverse complement strand
TCTATTTCTTCTTCGTCGTCTGATTCAACAGCATTCAGGTCAATTTCTTTTGGAATGCCCAAAATATCTTCAATTTTGTCAGACGCCACATCTAAATCAATTTTATGCAAAACTGCAAATTCTTGGGCCATACGCTCCAATGCGCGCAAATACAACTGGCGTGCAGAAAAAGTCATTGTATCTGCCGCACTGCGACGCTGCAGGTCGCGTACCACTTCGGCCAGTTTCATGGGGTCGCCAGAATTAATATTTTCTTCGTACTGTGCTGCACGACGCGCCCAAATCATACGCTTTGCCCCGGCACGCCCCTTGGCAGACGCAATTGCTTCGTCCATCTTTTTAGATGTTACCAACGGACGCAGACCAGAAATTTCCGCCCTTTCCAATGGAACACGCAAAGTCATATGATTGCGCTCAAAATCAATGACCATCATTTTGATTTTCTGACCCGCAATCGTTTGTTCTTCGATACGCAACAGTTTGCCGACACCCTGAGTCGGATAAACAACATATTGTCCTGTTTTAAAATCTAGTTTCTTACTTGGCATAATATATTACCTTTTTACGGTTGCCATTCTCTCTGTCCCAGGTATTATACCACAAAAAAACGAAAAAACAAATAATTGACGAAAAAAATTCCCCTGGGGTTACCCAAGGGTAAAAATCTATCTTTTTATACGACGCGAAGTACTTGTTCTGCGAACCGCCGATTCACGAGAAACACCAACATCCCCTTCTAATGAACCACATACCCACTTATCATCTTGTAATATCGCAATTTCACCCGCCGCGCAGTCTGGTTTTTCCAAACGCCACACAAAACAATTGCCTTTTTGATAAGATTCGTATGTTGCATTATCTTCGCCACGACGTGTATATGCACCATATTTTGGATTCCATTCGCCAGCCACCTCACCCGCACACCAGCGACGATCACCCCAACATTCAATACAATTCTTGTCGTTATCACACAATTTTACAATATCCGAAGTATCAATATAACCACTGTTTGCCTTGGCACCATCCCCCATCTTCCTGCCAGTTTCCAAGTCAACACACCATAATTTCTGACATTCAGCAACAGGAATACCGTCAATCTTTTCACGACTATCAGCCAGCACATAACCAGTACCGCACGACAAATCGGCAGCATTTGCACCACAAATACTTGCAATCAAAGACAAAACACAAAAATAAAGTCTTTTTCTCATATTTTGTATTATACCCTATTTTGACAATTTAAACAATACAATTTTTATTCTATTGACCCAAGCCTGCTGGACTGAAACGCCCGATATTATTAAACAATTCTTCAATTGCATTCAGTTCAATCGCAGCTGGAATCTGTGTTTCGCCATCTGCGATTTCTACTTTTGGCAAATCAGCATCGTGCAAAACCTGTGTTTTTATAACATTATTTCCACGCACCCATGCCAGCAATACTGTTTTGTCAGAATAAGTCGACTTTAACGGACCACGATAATTCTCATCCGCACCATAATAAACCCAAACCTCGTCACCATGTACAGTCTTTACCTGTGGTGCACCAATTTCATTTATCAATGCCTTGGTTGTTTTAATATTCGCCACCTTGTCCGCCAGATTCTGTGGAAACACATAACCACGATGCTTGGTCTGAAAAGTACACGCAGTCAACAAAACAAACAAAATTAAAAATACTTTTTTCATTTAGCCTTCCCCATTTTCTTTGACACCTGGCATATTATGCATTGCGAAACTTGCAATATGCTTTTTAAGTTCGCTTTTATATGCATTGTTTGCCTTGGCCAAGTCTACCAATTTATCAAACTGTGGATTCGCAGCACGCGCTGCACCAAATCTGGATTCTGTTTTCAAGAATTCCTCCAGCGGCACCAAATTATCAACATTTGAATCCATAGTCAGTGGATTATGTCCTTCGTCAATCAAGCGTGGATCAAATCTAAACAATGGCCACGCGCCTGTTTGAACCATCTGGGTTTGATGCTCTGGCCCATTCTGTAATGCAAACCCATGCGCAATACATGGCGCATACGCCAATATAATAGATGGCCCGTTGAATGATGCAGCCTCACGGAATGCGCGAATCGCTTGGGCTTGATTTGCACCCAATGCAATCTGTGCGACATATGCGCCACTCATCATCGCAATCATACCTAAGTCTTTCTTGGCGTTATTTTTACCACCAATTGCAAACTTCATACTGGCGCCAAATGGCGTAGATTTAGACTGTTGTCCACCTGTATTTGAATAACCTTCGGTGTCCAAAACCAAGATATTTACATTTTCACCACTGTGCAAAATATGGTCAACACCACCATAACCAATATCATACGCCCAGCCGTCACCACCAATAATCCACACGGATTTATCAACGATTTCACCAACCAAGCTTTCTGCCAATCTGGCACGTTCACCCGGGATTGCAGCCAATTGTTTGCGCAAATTCGATTCGATTTCGCGCTGTTTTTGTGTATCTGTTTCATCAAACATTTGTTCAACATTACCGATACCAACCTCGAACAACAAAGACTTCAGATTTTCACGCTTTTGATTCAATGCCAAACGCATACCCAGACCGTATTCTGCATTATCTTCGAACAAGGAATTAGACCATGCAGGTCCACGACCCGACGCATCGCATGTCCATGGCGTGGTCGGTAAATTCGCCCCATAAATCGAAGAGCACCCAGTCGCATTTGCTACAACCATCTTGTCCCCAAACAAGTGTGACAACATTCTGACATATGGCGTTTCACCACAGCCCGCACACGCACCTGGGAATTCAAAATAATGAGGCAAAAATTCTACATGCTTTGGAATATTTAAATTCAATTTACTGCGTTCAATATTTGGTATTTGTTCAGCTGCATTAAATGCCGCCTGTTGTGTCTGCATAACATCCGCCGCCGGCACCATTGATAGCGCACCAACTGGACAATGCTTTACACAAATATTGCACCCCGTACAATCCGCCGGCGAAATATTGATTGTAAAGTACATATTTGGCCCCAATTCCGGTGTTTTCATAGGAACCACTGTTACACCGTTGGCACGTGCTTGCTCTGCTTGTTCTTCGGTCATTGCCTTGATACGAATAACCGCGTGCGGACACAGCATTGCGCATTTTCCACATTGGATACATTTGTTTATATCAACAGTCGCAACCCTGTCAGATATTGCACGTTTTTCATACTTGGCAGTACCAACAGGATATTGTCCAGCACCGAATTCACCATCAATACGAAAACGCGATACTGGTATATCATCGCCACGCTGTGCAGCAATTTCACCAAGCGTTCCCGCGATTTCTGCAGGTGTATCCAGCGTCATCGCAGGCACAAAATCAGGCGCAAATGGCGACACAGATGATGGCAGTTCAAATTCATGTAAATACTCAGACGCCTTGTCCACAGCAGCCCAGTTTGCAGCCACAACATCCATACCTTTTTTCTTGTAAGTCTTTTCAATTGCAACCTTGGCGCTGTCTGCAGCCAATTTAGGGTCAATAACCTGTGTCAGATTAAAGAAATTCAACATAATAAATGTATTTATACGGTTGCCTAAGCCCAATTCATTCGCTGCCCGATTTGCATCCAAGAAATATACTTTTGCACGCAAACGAATCAGATGTTCTTGTGTATCGCGTGGCAGATTTTTAAATGCAACCTTTGGTTCCATTGATGTATTTATCATCACAGTTCCACCAGCACGCAATCCGCGGAACACATCAAAACGCTGAGCAATCATAAAGTTTGAAACACTGATAAAGTCCGCAACTTCAACCAAATACTGACTTTTAATTGGCGCATCAGAAAAGCGAATATGTGACGCAGTCAATCCGCCAGATTTCTTGGAATCATATACCGCATAAGACTGGGGATACAATTCGGAATTTTCGCCCACAATTTTAACAATATTTTTAACCGCACCAACGGTACCATCACTACCAATACCGTATAAAATCGCAGTTTTAAAGTTTGGATCTTCGACAGAAAACGCCGCATCTGTTTTTAATGACAAACCAGATAAATCATCGTCAATACCAACTGTAAAGTTATGATGAATGGTTCCACGCATCAAGTTTTCATATATCGCCTTGACATCACGTGGTTTAAATTCTTTGGAACCCAAGCCATAACGTCCGCCAAAGACTTCAACGCCACCCCCAACAACAGATTTAACATCTTGGTATAACGGTTCACCAATACTGCCCGGTTCTTTGGTTCTATCCAGCACCGCAATTCTTTTAACAGACTTTGGCAATATGTTCTGGAACGCAGCGACTGGGAACGGACGATATAAATGAACTTTTATCAATCCTAACCCCTTTGGCAGGTGCGCCAATGTTTCTTCGATAGTATCCACAGCACTGCCCATCGCGACAATAATACTTTCTGCGTTTTTATCGCCAACATATTCCACCAAACCATATTTACGACCAGTTAATTTTGCAAATTCATCCATACATTCTTGTACAATATCTGGCGTCTTCTCATACAGTGGATTGGCAGCTTCGCGTCCCTGGAAATAAACATCAGGATTTTGTGCAGTACCACGAATTGTTGGCTTATTCGGTGTCATACCACGATTACGATTTTCCAAGACCAGATTATCAGGAATCAGCTTGTGCAAAACATCATCATCGATTCGGGTCAGACGTGATTCTTCGTGGCTGGTACGGAACCCATCAAAAAAATGCAAGAACGGAACACGACTG
>JAZOUE010000144.1:0-2595 GCA_045658045.1 Candidatus Enterousia sp. | reverse complement strand
AACAATTTATCATTATCGCTTTGATGTAATCCAATTGATGGTTCGTCCAGCACATACAAAACGCCTGTCAGACCACTGCCAATCTGCGATGCCAAACGAATACGTTGTGCTTCGCCACCCGATAAAGTTCCTGCCATACGCGATAAAGTTAAATAGCCCAAGCCAACATTCTGCAAGAAATACAATCTGTCTGTAATTTCACGCAGAACCATACGACCAATTTCATTGTCTTTTTGCGATAAATGGTTTGGCAAATCTTGGAACCAGCGCAAACTATCATCAACAGACATATCGCAAACGTCCATAATATCCGCACCATTGATACGCACACACAACGCATGAATATTTAAACGCTTGCCATGACAGATTGGACACGGCTTTTCAGATTGATATTTTGCCAGTTCGGCACGCATTGCCTCAGACTCAGATTCGCGCCAGCGACGCTCTATATTTGGGATAACGCCTTCGTATGGCTTTTCATAAACAAATCCATTCCAGTTGATTCTTATAGGCTCGTCCCCACTGCCGTACAAAATTAAATCTTTTTGTTCTTGGGTTAATGTATGCCATGGCTTTGATAATGGTATTTTGAATTTTTTATGCAATGCATCCAGCAAATGTTCAAACTGGCTAAGCATACCGCCACGCGACCAAGGCGCAATAGCACCACCAAGTATCGATTTTGTTGGATCAGGTATAACTAAATCAGGCGACATATTTAACTGAACACCCAAACCATCACAGTTCTGACATGCACCCATTGGCGCATTAAAAGAAAATAATCTTGGTTCAATTTTTGGAACTGTAAACCCACTTACCGGACATGCATAAGTTTGTGAATACAATGTATCTTCGTTTGTGTCCAACCGACGCACCAACACAGCCCCCGGCACCAAACGCAACGAACCTTCAAACGAAGAATATAAACGCGAACGAAATTCTTCATCATCTGCATTTGCAGGCATTTGCAATCTATCTACAATAACAAAGATATTATGCTTTTTATTTTTATCTAATACAGGCACAGCACTTAAATCAACCAATTCGCCATCAATAATCGCGCGCTGATACCCCTGCTTTACCAAGAACGCTAATTCTTTACGATATTCACCTTTGCGTTCACGCACCAATGGGGCCAAGATAAATATCTTTACCCCACTTGGGATTTTCATAGTCCAATCCACCATTTCTGCGACAGTCTGTGATTTAATCGGCAAACCTGTTACAGGCGAATGAGGCACCCCAATACGCGCCCACAACAGACGCAAATAATCATAAATTTCCGTAACTGTACCGACTGTAGAACGCGGATTTTTTGATGTAGTTTTCTGTTCAATAGAAATTGCAGGCGCCAAGCCTTCGATTAAATCAACATCAGGCTTTTTTTGCATATCCAAGAATTGACGCGCATAACTGGACAGTGATTCAACATATCTGCGTTGCCCTTCGGCATATATTGTATTAAACGCCAACGAAGACTTACCAGAACCAGACACGCCAGTAAAGACCACCAATTTATTTTTTGGTAAGTCTAAATCAATATTTTTAAGATTATTTTCGCGTGCACCGCGAATTTTTATAACGCTTGCCATAGTATTTTTAGATATAGAAAAAATAATTAACTTTTCAATACAAAGGGCGAACTTTTTCGCCCTTTTATGAAATCTTTCTTATTTTGTGCCCAATAAACTTTTCGGCGACATTGAAATTCCAGATTTACGCACATGGTCTGCGCCAACATCTGGTATTAATTTACCATTTACCCAAATATCAATACCACCGGCATTACCAAATGTAGCCTTGTACTTATCGCCAGCAGGAACATAGTAAACATCACCCGGAACCAAAACGCGACTGAATACAGTATTACCACGTCCATCTTCTATTTTTACCCATGATTCTTGTGAAGCCTGTAAAACAACATCTGCTTTTTTACGGTTATCTGTACCAAATCTTTCACGCACAGCCAGTTTATATCCTGGTTCTGCAATAGTTTCTGCAACAACTGTATTACTATTATCAACATTTACTTCTTCGGATGAACCAGAAAAAGCAACGATTAAAACGATTGTTAAAACGATTGCCAATAACGCGCCCAAGAACCACTTCCAATTCTGGTATATGAATTGATAGCATTTAACAAACATAATTTTTGCCCAATGCTCTTCTTCTTTGATACTTGGCATTGCGCATGCAGTTACATCTTCGTCATCTTTGTTACAATCAGAAGTCAGCCCCATTTCCTTTTTAATTTTTGCGACAATTTCGTCTGGATTTAATCCCAGTTCCATTGCATAGTTACGCGCAAAACCCAAGATATATACAGTTTCTGGAATAACATTATAGTTACCGTTTTCCAACGCTTCCAAGAATTCTTCACGAATACATAATTGCTTTGCAATTGTTGGCAATTCACGCTTGCGGCGACCTGTTGTACGCGCATTACGCAACATTTCACCAGCAGTCATTTCAACCACAGGTGTTTCAACGATATTTTCTGTTACAGCCATTTCTTCTGTCATGATATAAATCCTTGGTTATTTAATTTACCTAGATAATAGACCAAAATTCTTGAATTGCAACCTTTAAGAGATT
>JAZOUE010000143.1:0-2101 GCA_045658045.1 Candidatus Enterousia sp. | reverse complement strand
GGTTGTACGTGTTTTAACACCTGGTACATTGACAGATGATAATTTGCTGACCCCGAAAAATTCTAATTTTCTGATTGCAATTACACCAATTGGTGGTGGCAAATACGATATTGCAGGTTGTGATATTTCAACTGGTGAATTCTTTGTCGGAAATACAAACGATGTATTTGACGATTTAACACGCATAAACCCGGCCGAAGTTATTTTCCCATTCGGTAACGCCGAAGAAAAAAATATAAAAAAAATTCGTGATGCTTTCAAATCTACACCTGTGTATGAAAAACTGTATCATCGCAGCGATATTGATATGGTTGTATCGCGCGTGTTTGGATGTGCGGTAAACGCGGGCGAAGTCGCAAAAAATTCTGATGGCGCAATTTGTTTGTTGGCGGGCTATTTATTTAACACACAACGCGGCGCAGCAATTACATTTCGCGCACCATATACATTTAAATCTGGCAAGCAATTATTGATTGATTCATCCACCTGGAAAAGTTTGGAAATTGATGCACCTATGCACGATGGTGGCGCATGTTTGATTGATGTCTTGGACGAAACGCATACATCTGCAGGTGCACGAAAACTGCGCGCGTATCTGCGTTCGCTGTCCAGCGACATAAATGAAATTATGTTGCGCCAACAGCATATTGCACACTTTGCATTAAATCCAGATATTCGCATAACAATGGAAAATATTTTATCTTCTGTTCCTGATGTTGGACGCGCAATATCAAGATTATTATCTGGACGCGGCGCACCACGTGATTTGCGAAATGTTGCAGAATTTTTATATATTTTACCACGCGCACAGATGATGGCGTCACGACTGGATGCTGGATTTGAACCTTTGTTTAATAACATAAACACGCACAGTGAAATCGCATTGAAATTAAACCGCGCATTATCTGATGAAATGCCCAGCTTTTTCCGTGACGGAAATGTTATTCGCGATGGATTTGATGTTGCCTTAGATAATATGCGGTCATTATCACATGGCGGACGCGAAACAATTGCTGCATTACAAGCAGAATATATAAACCAAACTGGAATCAATACACTTAAAATAAAATATAATAATATTTTGGGATATTTTATAGAAGTACCAGCTGCCCGTGCAGAACCAATGATGGCACCAAATTCTGGTTTTATTCACCGTCAAACAATGGCCGGCAATTTGCGTTTCACAACAGAACGCTTGATTGAACTGGACAATAATATTCGCAGCGCCGCAGAAAAAGCCGCGGGTATTGAATCAGAAATCATAAATGAATTTATTGAAACAATTCGCACTGTGGCTGATGACCTGCTGGCCACTGCTGATTTATTGGCGGACGCAGATGTTTGGTGCGCGTTGACTGCGGTTAGTGATAAATATTCTTGGGTTCGTCCAAATATGACTGACGACTGTGCGTTTGATATTGTTGGTGGTCGCCACCCTGTGATAGAGGCTGTATTACGCAAAGGCGGCGATAACTTTGTTAAAAATGATTGCAATTTGAACACAAACCCAATTGCACTGTTGACGGGGCCAAATATGGCCGGTAAATCAACATACTTGCGTCAAAATGCAATTATTGTCGTGTTGGCGCACATGGGGTCATTTGTACCGGCAGAACGCGCAACAATCGGCGTATGCGACCAATTATTCAGTCGCGTTGGTGCATCCGATAATCTGGCAGCCGGCCAATCAACGTTTATGGTAGAGATGAGTGAAACCGCCAACATATTAAATCGTGCAACAAATCGTTCATTTATCATATTTGATGAAATCGGACGTGGTACTGCGACTTATGACGGCATGGCAATAGCCCAGGCGGTATTAGAATACCTGAACGAATTATGTCCGCGCACACTGTTCGCAACACATTATCACGAACTGACTGGATTGGTATTAAATGGGTATTTGAACAACGTATCGTGTCTGACAATTGATGTACGTGAACACAACAACGAAATTATATTTATGCACAAGATTGTATCAGGTGTCGCAAATCGTTCGTATGGGATTCAGGTGGCAAAGATGGCAGGTATGCCAACATCTGTGGTCGCGCGTGCAGAATGCGTCTTGGCGGCATTGGAAAATAATGAAATGTCTGTACCA
>JAZOUE010000142.1:0-4837 GCA_045658045.1 Candidatus Enterousia sp. | reverse complement strand
CAGCTCCACGTATGGTGTGAAAATGCTGACGGAACCGGCAATTGCTACAATGGTGAAGATACTATCGTAGTAACTGAATATGACAAAGATGGAAATATTACAAATACAGAAGTTTTATCCAAATAACAAAGAAAGAAATTTTTTTATTTCTTTGCCAAATTGCAATAAATCTTTGATTTCATCAACTCGTGAATTGCACAGATGGCCCTGCCACGATAAAAATAAAAAAACACCGCACAACGCGGTGTTTTACATGTTGTTATTTTGTTCTTGGTTTCTTGCCGAACAATTCTTGGCGGCGTGCCTGACATGCAGATACAAATTTTTTATAATCTGCACGTTTCAAAACAAATTTGAAAATTTCTGAATTGTCAGACCCAATCGAATAAACATCACGCATCCCAGAGTAAACAACATAACCGCTTACAACCCATCTGATACTGCGTGAAAGAACCTTGTCGTCATCTTCATCTATTAAAACGTCAAGTTGTTTGGCCACTGTCGATTCAGGTACAGCATCCATCAAATCTTGCACATTTAATTCATATTTTTCTTTTTTGTTCATTTTTAATCCTTATTTACGCTCAGCAATATAATACTTTTTTGTTGTTTATCAATCGTTTGTTTAGATTATCATAGCTAAATGCAGTACATACGACAAACTCACAAGACACGACAGAAACAATTTGGTTTTAATTTGACAGACACAACCATTAACACTATAATACAGGGCGATGAAAAAGATATTTTTATGCTTTTTGATGATATCTGTATTGGGAATGATGGGATGCGGCGTAAAGTCAGAACTGCAACGATCCCCTGGTTTCCCACGCAGTTATCCTGTATATTGATTGCACGCGGGTATGGCGAAATTGGTAGACGCACTGGATTTAGGTTCCAGCGGGGCAACCCATAGGAGTTCAAGTCTCCTTACCCGCACCACCAATTTTACTTATTGGCTTTGCCAATTAGGAAAATAGAGTGTCCAATGAAGTATTTGGCCCAGCGACACAAAAAACAATCCCCAAACACACAAAAAAACTTTTTTTGTAAAAAAGACTTGATTTTTTGTTATATATACCCTAAAATCGGTCGCAGAATAAAGATAAAAGGCAAATAAAATGGCATTTAAAAAAGGTAGCAAAGAAGTTGTACAGTTGAAAAACGCTGAAACTGGTGTATTCTATATTACAACAAAAAATACTAAGTCTGAAAACACACAGGGCAAAATGAAGTTCCGTAAATATGACAAAAAATTGCGCAAGCATGTTGTGTTTACAGAAGCAAAAATGCCTCACTAATCGTTTTATGGGCTTGCTATAAAAAATTTCCCCAATCGGGGATTTTTTTATGGTATCTTTTACAGATTTGCATAATTTTTTCTACAAAACGCTTGACTTTATATATAAATTACATATAATTTGCATAAACTTTTCGTCAAAACACGAAAATAAGTTACAATAAAACAAGAAAAACAAGAGAAAGAATATGAGCACATATGCAATCTTTCAAACTGGTGGCAAACAATATCGCGTTGCAAACGGCGATATTATCAAGGTTGAAAAACTGAATGCCACAGGTTCAGTTGAATTTGACCAGGTATTGATGGTCGGCGACAAAATTGGTACTCCATTCGTTGAAGGTGCCAAGGTTGTTGCAGAAGTAGTTGAACAGAAACGCGCTGACAAAATTTTGGTTTTCAAGAAAAAACGTCGCCAAAACTATCGCCGCACTGCCGGTCATCGTCAGTTCATTACTGTTTTGAAAATAACAGATATCAAAGCCTAAGGAGTATAGACTATGGCACATAAGAAAGCTGGTTCGGCATCTTCGAACGGACGCGACTCTGCAGGACGCAGATTAGGCGTTAAAAAAGCTGGTGGCAGCCGTGTTATCCCAGGCAATATCATTATTCGCCAACGTGGTACATCTGTACACCCAGGTTTGAATGTTGGTATGGGTAAAGATCACACAATCTTTGCTAAAATTGCCGGCATCGTTAAGTTCAAAAAGGGCAACGGCGACAGAAAAACTGTTTCTGTTATCCCAGAAGACGAAGCGAAATAAAAAAATCCCCCAGTTGGGGGATTTTTAGTCAGAAACAAAAAGAGGATAGCATGCTATTAAAAAATACCGCATCTTTTGATATGGCGCGCTTTTTATTAATGCTGGACGAAAGACATACAGATATGGAACATATGATAAAATTCCATAAAATTTGGCCTGTATTGTTTAACACCATACGCATACATGAAAAGCACATAAAAGAAAATAAAATTAATAGATTACGGTTAAAAAGACAAAAGTTAGCCACAAAAATCATTAACACACAACAATCCAACGAAGCCGACAATATTAAAAATCGTAAAATATCACAAATGCAGTCTTATATGAGAGATATAAACAGTGCATTACATCAATTATCACGATAATAAGAATCCCCCGTTTGGGGTTTTTTTACTTATTTTGATATATATTCATCTAGATTTATGGTGTCATCATATACAGAATAAACAACACCATCCAATTTTATCTTTAACTTTTTATCTGTACTATTACTCATTGGTACATCATACTTCGTTAAATTTGCATAGTAATCGGCAACGCCATCATGATCTATATCTAAATGTAACGCAGGATTTGTTCGTTTGATTCTCCCCATATATATAACAGCATTGTCAATGTGCAGCCGTCGCCCACATTGTGCAACATCCCACATTCCGGCTGGTGCATATGCACCAGATTCACAATCAAATAAACCTTGGGTATCTGTTTCAGAATATATATAATCGCCACCGGGGCAGAAATGATTTGCAGGACAGATTACACACGTTTCAGATGCCTGTGGCAGATAATACCCACGTTCACAGGTGTAATTAGCGGCCTCAAACACAGCGACAAATTGTATTGTACCACTGGGAATAATATTGCACATTTTCGGCACAGATTGGGTACCAATCGGCACAATAACATCACCCAAGGCAACGCCAGGTATAAAAATCATCAGTAATAATGCAATTTTTGATATTTGCATTTAATACAACATATTCTGTGGGGATATACCCCACAGAATCACGAGTAATTATTGATTTATCAGCTTCCAACCCTTGAATGTATAACCTGGTTTTGTTGGGATGTAATCAGGTACATTTACATCGCCACCATACAAACACATTCCAGAGATATTTTCAGAACCATCATCCGGATTCCAATCAATGTTGATCTTGTTCACAACGCATGATGAATATGGAATTTCACCGTATGCGCGTGTGGAAAAAGAAGGATCGTTCATAAGGCTTATACCAAAAACCGTCGATGCCATTATCCCCCATGCACCACCCATTGTTTCTCTATCTTCACGCGTACCATTGCCATAAATAATCCATGGCATATCTGTTGGTATTTTAGGAACCATATCTGACATAGGAACAAGCATATTGCCGCTTTTTATAATTTCGATAAGTTCATCTAATTCTATACCAAAACTATTTGCAACTTCTAACATTTGCGTTTCCGATATTTTTGCAAATCGATACGGGCGCACTGCCAACATGTCATAATATCGTGTTGATTGTAACGGTACAATACCTGGGACAAGAGTAAAGGTCTGGGTTTGTCCATTGAGAGCCTCACTAGTATATTCAAATTGATCTAAAGCCACCGTAGATATGTCGCCACCAAATAAATCAGCATATTCAGACATGTCCACAAGTACCGCTTGAACCGACATAAAATAAGCCGTTTTTGTTTCCGGATCAAACTTCGCTATGAATAATTCCTCTTCATCTAATCCATATTGTGCACATTTTGCTGCGTCTCCAGAGAACGAATCGCATGATATAATCAGGTCAACAGACACATTTGCAAGATCTAGTCCGAGGTTCTTTAACTCTGAACCAATTTCTACCCACGATGTTTCTAATTTCGAATGTCCCGTTGGACATGAAAACTGAATGTCGCAAAATTCTGGTTTTGCGCCTAAACAAACACCTGGGGCGCCATAAACTTCAAATCCTGTTTTGGATGTATTGCTGTACACACATTCGCCAACCGCATTTCCTGGACATGTCGATTGTACACAAGGCATTTCACACTGTGTATAACAAAAATCTTCCGAACTAGTACCTTCTTTGGACGTGTAATTCGTCGGACATGCATTTAACCCCTTATTCTCGCTTTCAACTGTAAATATTCCGCCGGGGCAGTATGATCCAGATGCACATGGGGTACATGCAACCGTATCACCATCAACATTCAGGTATTGACCAGCATGACAATCGTAATCGTTCAATAACCATGTTGCAATTGTATCAACCGTGGCCATGTTTTCTGATGTTCCCAATACTGTTTCATTACATGTGCCGTCACCACCAGTAATAATTTCATCTGCTGCGTATGCTGTACCAACGATACCCAATGCAAACATTGCGCATAATATATTCTTTAGTTGCATATTCCCTTCCTTTCGTTCTTTTTGCAAAAAAACAGACCAATGACGCCATTTATGCGTCATTGGTCTGTTGCCAAACGCGAACATACGTTCGCGCAAATTTTACCCGGCAGGGTTATTCCTCTCTCTCTCTCTCTCTCTCTCTCTCTAGATTTCTGCACTTTTTGAACATTGTGTCAGCCCCACCATTGTTTTATTTATTTCCTGTATAAAAATTGTACCATTTTATGGGAATTTAAATCAACTGTTTTTTGTTACCGGTAAGAAAATATTGTCACGCCTATCGAAGGCAGTTAAACCCACCCCGTCACTGCGTGACACCCCTCCCCGCGGGGTGCAGAACGCACCGGCGTCGGAGGGGATCTTGTCAGAACTTTAAAAACATTG
>JAZOUE010000141.1:0-2817 GCA_045658045.1 Candidatus Enterousia sp. | reverse complement strand
GTCTTTCATTTTATCCTGGCGCATACGGGTGCCGCACTTTTTACATTCAACCAATGGATCTGAAAAGCCCGCTTCGTGGCCAGAATATTTCCACAACAAAGTCGGATCGTAGCCATGTCGTTCTGTGAGCCAAGGAGTTGGCTAAGACATTTGTCTTCCTAAGACCGCTTGGCCTCCGACTTGTCTTTCATTTTATCCTGGCGCATACGGGTGCCGCACTTTTTACATTCAACCAATGGATCTGAAAAGCCCGCTTCGTGGCCAGAATATTTCCACAACAGGCGATTTGTAATCAAGGCTGCATCCAAACCCTCAATATCATCGCGTGAATAAATCATCGCATTCCACCATGCGTTACGAATGTTCTTCATCAATTCAACGCCATATGGGCCATAGTCATAAGTTCCACCCAAACCACCATAGATTTCAGAACCTGTAAAAATAAACCCACGACGTTTGCACAACGCGACAATATCATTTACTGTTTTTGCAGCCATATTTCAATCCTTATCGTTTATAAACGTGTAGTATTTTATACAGTTTTTATCTTTTTACAATAAAAAAACCGCCATACGGCGGTCTTTTTTTTATTGTGCATCTGGTCCAATTGCAGACACAGGACAAACAGCTGCGCATGTGCCACACGAAATACACTTTTGCGGGTCAATTACACATTTACCGTCTGCACCCATACTGATTGCACCAACTGGGCATATACCCATACATGTGCCACAGCCAATACATTTGCTTTTATCTATTTTATAAGCCATTTTTTACCCCTTTTTTTAATCTCTGTTAAACAAACTTAATAAATACTGGAACATTGCAACAAACGATATGTACAAGTGCAACGCGCCTAAAACCGCCAACTGATTTTTCTGTGTTCCGTCACCCAGATATGCATATGCACGCTTCAAGTTTTGCATATCGTATGCTGTGAACAATGCGAATACCAAAACGCCAATAAAACTTACAACTGTGCCAAATGCGCCACCCAACATCGTTGGCCAAGCAAACGACAACAGACCGATAATAATCAAGCCAATCATACCCATAAACAAGAATATGCCCAAGAACGACAGGTCTTTGACAGTCTTGTACCCAAACATCGCCATGCATGCAAACATCAATGCCGCCACGATAAACGCCATCAATATAGACGATGGATTTACAGACAGCGCAACCGCAATCAGTGGCGTCATTGTTACACCAATCAATACCGCATACAGCATCAGTAATAACGCCGCGGTCATCGGCTTCATATGAAATACACGAACCTGTGCCCAGATTGATAATGCCAAAGCACCAAACAACAGTACATAATACAAACCAAAATTAAACAGATATTGTAATCCACCACCCGAAATTGTTATATACGCCGCCAGCGCAGTTACACCAACCGCACCAAACATCAATGCAAATATACGCTTGAAATATAAATCAATTCCACCAACTGATTTTCCAACCGTTCTGGCTGTGGTATCTGTAATAGTTGTTTTTCTTGTCGCCATTTTCTTTTCTCCTTGTCTATTTGCTAAATATATAATAAAATAAACATAGTTTTCAAGACAAAATCAGGAAATAAATAAAAGGAAAAATAGATGAGAGAAAATAAATCAATCACCCGTCAATTTGTTCGTGCCGCCGGACAAGCAATGAAGGCTTTTCATAGCACACAACAAACAAAAGAAACCAAGGCTGACTTTCCAAGACAACTGGCAGAATTACAAGAAGAATTAAAAAAAGAAGAAAATTCAAAATATCCAGACGAAGGACGCATCAAAAGAATCAAGGCTGCAATCGCTGTGAAACAAGCGCAAATTGCACGCTATTGTGGTACTGACAGATTGTAATTCACAATGGCAATAATAGCGAACCCTATTTCGCCAGTCGCATTTTCTGTGTTTGGACTGGACATTCGGTGGTATGCGTTGGCGTATATCGCAGGGTTTGTTGTCGGATATTTTATCTTTAAAAACATTATAAAAAAATCAGACAGCCCATTAAAACTTACCAAGACACAACTGGACGATTTATTAACCGCGGTGGTGTTGGGTGTAATTATTGGCGGACGATTAGGATATGTAATATTCTATAATCTGTGGTACTTTTTATTTCACCCGCTGGACATATTCGCTGTTTGGCACGGTGGGATGAGCTTTCATGGAGGATTGCTTGGCGTAATTATCGCGATATTCTTGTTTGCAAAAAAGCGCAAACTAAATCCATGGTCTGTGTTGGACATAATGTCAATTGTTGCCCCAATCGGACTGTTCTTTGGCCGCATTGCAAACTTTATAAATCGCGAGGTCATGGGTCGCCCAACAGACGCGCCCTGGGGCGTTGTATTTAATGGCGACACAACTATTCCACGCCACCCAAGCCCACTTTACGAGGCCGCAACCGAAGGCGCATTACTGTTTATCATAATGTATTGCCTGTACAGATTTACAAAACTGCGTAAATTTCCAGGTGCCTTGGCGGGGATTATGGGTATGCTGTATGCGATATTCCGTATGATTTGTGAACAATTCCGCGCACCAGACGCACATATCGGTTTCCTGACATCGTGGGGATTAACGATGGGACAATTGCTGTCTGGACTTATGTTTATTGGTGGCGGTCTTATTTTGGCTTGCGCACTAAAAAGAAATAAATTATAATTATTGTACCCAATCAAAGGAGAAACACCATGAAAATCGAAGTCGAAGATTAATCTCAAAAAGAGTATTTAATATAAAAAAGGGGATATTACATGAAAATTAAACACGAAGTTGACGAACTGATAAAGAGAGATGACACTCAGGACTAAATACA
>JAZOUE010000140.1:0-5555 GCA_045658045.1 Candidatus Enterousia sp. | reverse complement strand
CAATGTATAACCACCCTGAAATGTTTGGTATATATAGCCACCTTTTAATGCGATTTTGTGTCCGTGCGTTGTTGCCCCAGACACATCGCCAATTAAACGTTTTACACATAAATTTTCAATTTTCATTTTATAAATCTTATTTTTTGTCTTTTAATTCCATATATTTTTCCGACACGATTTTTTGCAGTGTGTCGGCAATCTGCTTTCTGTCCATACCCCCCAGGGGTGGTGGCGGCAGCAATGTAATTTCAACCATAAATCCGCCCAGCATCATTATATGAAAAACCTGACCAAACGCACTGCGTTCGCGTTTGCACAATGGGCCCACATCCATTTTCTTGTTATCAAAGTATGCAAAGTGATCCGCCAAGGTCTGTTCATCAATTGGTGTGCCGTCTTTGTATCTGTAATGCATTGCCATTGGCTGAACCGTGACATTGGAATTTTCAACAAAGTTAAACAACGAACTTTTAAAAGGTTTTACATATGCACCGTTTGTTGTCGTACCTTCGGGAAATAATATCATTGGGTATTGCACAGTCTGAACAGCCTGTTGCACCACCGCCAGCGCATCACGCGCATGTGATGGACGACGGTCAACAAATATTACACCAAACTTTTTCGCAACCCAGCCAACCAAAGGCCAATTTTCCATTTCTTTCTTGGCGATAAAACTGCCACGAAATACCAATGGGAATGTCGCCAATTCAAATACAGATATATGATTTGCAACAACCATCAATGGGCGCTTGTCTGATAACTTACCATGTACAACTATCTTTATCCCAGCCAGCTTTATCAAAAACCACATAAACACAGGCATATAGCGGACTGATAACTTGCTGCCCTTTGGTAACAGAAAGATAATCGGCACCTGAATAACAACCATTATCCAAAACAGCACGAACTTAATCGCAGCCATAGTTGTATTAAAAATATTTTGTTTTCTTAGACGCGCCATAACGACTACTCTTCAGCTTCGGTTTTTGGTGTATCTTCGATATATTCTGCATCTGCAGCATCTTCGTGCAGCAAGAATTCAACCAACGCACGAACGACCTTGAACGAACCAACCACAGGGAAAGTAATTATCTTGCCCACTGTTTTGATAATATTATCTTTGTCTGTTGGATCACCCAATGCGTTTTCACGACCCAAGAAATGCTTTTGATAAGATGCGTTCATCTTACGAGTTTCAACCATTACAAAAACATCGTATGAATTAAATGGTTTATCAATAAATACACCACGACCAAATGTCGCACCCAGACGCAAATAACCCTTTATCAATGGTGTCATTTCCGCCTTGGCGTCTGCCTCGTCTACAAAGTCGCGTGGCAATATATTCATACGCGACATCTTTGGATTTACACCTTCGGCAAATTTTTCACTTAATACAGTTGCGCGCAAACGTAATGGTGTTAAATGATTGTAATACAAATATGATATTGCCTGGGCAGATTTAACAGGTTTAACACCAACAAAAGACGCAACGCCAAATAAAATTTCTATTTTGCGACGCATAATCATTTCGCCAAGTCCAGCCCACAACAGACGCATCACCAATGCGTTTTCACGATATTCTTTTGCAACGCAGGCACGTGACATTTCAACAATATTACCATCATACTTTTTAATCTTGGATATATTGTATTCGTTTTCTGTATAAAAGCCGCCCATTTTTTCCGCAGCATTTCTGTCGATAATACGGTATGTACCAACGACACGGCCATTATGAAATACCGCCATATATTCTGCATATCTGTCATACGCATCATATTCTTCGCCAAGCGCACGCTGTTCTTCGGTTGTACCAGCACCTTCTTCTTCAACAAAGACCTGATAACGCAATTGACGAACCATCTTGCGTTCTTCTTTGTTTCTGGTAAGTCTGACTTCGAAATCACGTACTTTTATAGCCATAAATATATCCTTTGTAATGATTTATACTGGGAAGAGTATCAAAGAAATAGCAATATAGCAATTATTTTTATTTAAAATTATCTGCCAGATTTGCAATCGCAATTGCATACCAATTAGAATTATTCCAACGCTTTATTCTGTAAAAATTTGGGTATGTTAAATACGCTTCTATAACTGGCATCGGGGCAACATCAACATCCATACTTACATTTTCTGTTGCCGGTTGCGCGGATTGCACGGCATCACGTTGCGATTGCACAAATGCCACATCTGCAACCAAGCCCGCAGTCATTTGATTTGATGGAATTGGCGAACCATCTGGGTTTGTCACACCCAATGCCGCCCATTGAGGCAATGTTAGTTTCGTCTTGCCATCCAATAGCGACAAATCAAAATCTGCCGGCAAAATTACACGTCTGGCAATTCGTTCGTTTGGATTCCACCCAAGTTTATTTAGATAATTACCAGCACTGAACATAGCATCGCCAACACTGTTTATAATATCAACACGCCCATCGCTATTACCGTCTATACCATATTGCGACAAGGTTGTCGGTATAAACTGGAAATGCCCCATGGCACCTGCCCAAGAGCCATGAATATTATTTATATCAAGTTTATTTTTATCTGCAATTTTCATCAGCGCCAACAACTGATTTGTAAAAAATGTTTCACGACGACCATCATACATCAATGTAAAAAAAGCATCTGTCAATTTATGTCTGGCTTTGACTGCACCATAATTAGATTCCAGCCCCCAAAATGCCAGAATAACATGTGGTGGAACACCATATTTTGCTTCAACTCGTGATAACATAGTTGGGTATTTTTTACGCATTTGCAAACCTTGGGAAATGCGTTTTTCAGATACAGTTCTGTCCAAATATTTCTGCATAGTCAATTTAAATTCAGACTGATTTTTATCACTTTTTACGATAGATGGAATAAATGCGACAGAACGCGCAGTTTGATTTATAACATCATCTGAAATACCTTGTTGTGTTGCGGTTTGTTTTACAGAATCAATCAATCCATACCAGCGGTCTATATCAAACGCACCCTGGTCTGCACGCACGCAATTTGGTACCATAAACACAGCCAATATTGACCACAAGATAAGTTTCTTCATCATAAACCACCTTAAAAATTAAAATGAATATTTAAAGCCAACATGCAGACTAAACGATTGCCATGTCGCATGCTTTAAAGAATCTGTAACTTTTTCTGTATGTGCCGGAATTTCTTCCAATACAGGAACCCAATATTCCACACCGTTGACGGTAACTTTTTCCATTTCATATTGGCCATCTGGTCCAATAACATAGTCTTTATATGCAGCAACATACAACTCACCAGGTATTTTGCCAACATGGAACAAGTTTGTATCAGCCTTTATCGACAAACGCAATCTGTCAGATAATTTATAATCATATTCCATTTCTGCCAAATATGAATAGGACCCATTGCTGCCCTCGTCCAAGAAGCTTGGGTTCTGTTGCCAATCTGTACGATTTGGCCAAATACCTTCGGATGAATACTTTGGCATACCGACTTGGAAATACATACGCAATTTGTCTTTTAATGTCATCTGCTTTTCAATTTCCAGACCGACATAAAATCCAGACCATGTCGTATTATAAATATGCGTTGTGCCTTCGACAATAATCGGACCATCGCCACCAATAATAACGCAGTCATTTGGTCCAACACCCCATGGGATGTCCCCCATTGCAATTTCATAATTCCCCGTAACCAATGTGTTACCTAATGCAGGAAAACCACTAGAAGACGAACCTGTTGCAGAATTTGTTACAATCTTGATATCTTCTGGCGACATACAAACTTGATACCAATTATCTGGTGTTTCTGCACCGATTGGCACAGAATAATACATACCTTGATTATCACCAAAGACATATTCGCCCTTGTTCGTCATCAATGGCAAATAAATTCCAGGATTTGGATAGTAATGATTTGCCATTTCCAGGTTATGCTTGAATATCTCATAACCAAATGTTGGCGATAACTTCCAACCACCAATATCCCATATATGATGTGCAGATATACCAAAACGGAAATAGTCGCTTTTACCAGACTGATCACCTGTAGAAATTGTAAATATTCCATATTCTGGAACAGACTCGTCAAATGGTTTCAGGTCATAGTCCATAGACAAACCACCATGCGACATTTCGCCATGAGTATAATGTCCAAAAATACTTAAATCAAAATCACGCAAACTAAAATTATGACGGGCACCGACATTGATTTCATTCCAAATCATGTCGTCCCATTCCAAAATAGAATTTACACCCGTTTCAAATTCAAAATCTGAAAAACGTCTGGAATATCCAGCATAAACACTGGTTGCTGGTTCTGATTCAATCGGCATCGAAATACCATTAGCCGTCATCGCACCCGTTATTTCAGGCATTTGAACACGAGGAGTTTGATATGTATATGTTCGCGAACCAATGACTTGTTTCGTACCAGATTGACCAATATATTTAGTATATCCCTGATCAGCATAATAATCATAAGACATCTGATTTGCATTTGGCACATTATGTCTTTGATAGTATGAAGGCACCCCTTCGTTCGCAGCAAAAACCGCCAACGGAGCGAAAATTCCCGACAAAAATGATAATACCCCTGCCTTCATATTTCTATATACAGGTTATAGTATATCATAAAAACAACCCTAAAAAAAGTATTTTTCATTTATAACTTGCACGAATATTTTCAGTCTGTAAAATATACCCAAATGAAAAATACAGCACACAATATTTATATTCATGTTCCGTTTTGTATGTCCAAGTGCAATTATTGCGCATTTTTTTCACGTGCATGTACCACACCAGACTGGGATAAATACACAAATGATATATGTGATGAAATTCGCCACTGGGGCAATATGCTGGGTAAAATAGATATTCCAACTGTTTTCTTTGGTGGTGGCACACCATCATTGATGCCTGTTCAGACATTTGAAAAAATCATACAAGCAATTCAACAAAACTTTAATCTGATACCGAACACAGAAATAACACTGGAATCAAATCCGAAAACACTGAATAAAAATAAACTGACTGAATTTTATCAATGCGGCATGAACAGATTATCTGTTGGGGTACAAAGTTTAGATGATGAAAAACTAAAATTCTTGGGACGCAGACACAATATTCATGACGCATTACAATTACTGGACGACGCAAACAATATAGGCTTGCGAGTTTCTGCTGATTTTATATATGGCCTGCCAAACGAAAAAGTTGATGATATCATAAAGACCTGCAATCAAATAAACAAAATAGGGTTAAAACATTGTTCGCTGTACGAACTGACCATTGAACCAAACACACCTTTTGGAAAAATGAATCTGAATATGCCAGACAATAATATAATGGCACAAATGTATATTGCAATTGGCGACACACTAAAACTACCAAGATACGAAGTTTCAAATTATGCAACTGACAATCAACACTGTGCGCACAATGAAAACATTTGGGATGGCGCGCCGTATATTGGCGTTGGATTGGGCGCTGCCGGACGCGTATATTATGAAAACACTTGGTATGAACAATTAGGTGCAGACAAAAAATTTGAAAAAATATCAAATGATGTTCGCA
>JAZOUE010000139.1:0-6133 GCA_045658045.1 Candidatus Enterousia sp. | reverse complement strand
TTGCAACAGATAAGGATTATGAATCTGCAGATGCGTTGGGGTGCGTCTTGGGACAGACCAAGGTTATAGACCCAGAACGACCACGAAAATCATCAGAACAATATTTTAAATCATATGATGAAATGGCGGAAATTTTTTCAGGCCTGCCAGAGGCAATAGAGAAAACTGTTCGTATCGCACAGCGTTGTGGATTTATGGTAAATGTTCATGAAAAGCCATTGTTGCCACGCTTTGGTGATGACTTGGAAACAGAATGTCAAATGCTGCGTGATAATACGATGGCGGGTCTTAAACGCAGATTGGAACAGCATAATATTACAGATACAAAGCCATATTACGAACAGGCAGAATTTGAACTGGGCGTTATTATTGGTATGGGGTTCCCTGGGTATTTTTTAATCGTTGCGGACTATATTGATTGGTGTAGAAACAATGATGTTTTGACTGGACCTGGTCGTGGGTCTGGTGCGGGGTCTATTGTTGCATGGGCATTGGGTATTACAAATGTTGATCCGTTAAAGTATGGATTGTTGTTTGAAAGATTTTTGAATCCTGATCGTATATCTATGCCGGACTTTGACGTTGACTTTGAACCAACAGGTATCGAACGCGTGTTGGCGTATGTTTGCGATAAATATGGTCATGATTCTGTTTGTCGTATTATTACTTTTGGCAGTTTGCAGGCACGTGGTGCAATTCGTGATATTGGTCGTGTGTATGGTATGCCCTATTCTAAGTCTGACAGATTGTCAAAACTTATCCCACAAGATGCCAAGACTTTAAAAGATGCGGTTGATATGTCTGGGGAAATCCAAGATATTTTGAATAACGATCAAGATTTAAACAAGGTTGTTATGGTTGCCGAAGAACTGGAAGGTTCGTTGCGAAATCTGGGACAACACGCGTGCGGTGTTGTTATTGGCGACAGACCAACGACAAAGATTGCGCCTGTGTATCGCGACCCTGCCAACCCGTTGCCATCGTGCCAGTATGACGGTAAGTATTTGGAAAAATCTGGTTTAATTAAATTTGACTTTTTGGGGTTGGAAACATTGGTTGTGTTAAAGTATGCAACACGCCTTATTCAGCAGACTCGTGGTATAAATATTGATTTGGATCAAATTCCAACCGATGACCCAAAAACAATGAAGTTATGGCAGGCTGGTTTAACTGAAGGTATATTCCAGTTTGATGCCCCGTTTGTAAAGCAGACCTTGCGTAAAATGCATCCGACCAGTTTCTTGGAAATATCAGCATTAAATGCGCTGAACCGCCCTGGACCAATTGCATTTATTCCACAGTTTATTGCACGTATGCATGGTGAAGAGTCCATTGAATATGTTCATCCAAAGGCTGAGCCTATTTTAAAAGAAACATACGGTATTATCGTTTATCAAGAACAGGTTATGCAGCTGACGCGTGCATTGGCGGGCTTTACACGCGGTCAATCGGATAACGTGCGCAAGGCGATGGGTAAAAAACTGATTGAAATGTTGAATGAACTGGAAGGCAAGTTCTATGAGGGTTGTGAAAAAGAACAAACCTTGGACAGGGCAACTGCCAAAGACCTGTGGGAAAAGTTCAAGGAATTTGCAAAGTACGCGTTTAATAAATCGCACGCGATTGCATATTCAATTGTTGCAAACCAGTGTGCGTATTTAAAGGCAAATTATACGCCTGAATTCTTGGCTGCTTCTATGTCCAGTAACTTGAACGATACAGATCAGTTGGCGCTGTTTGTAGAAGACGCCAAGGCTAATTTTGGTATTCAGATTGTTGCACCTGATATAAATGAAAGTGAATCTTTATTTACTGTTCGTGATGGCAAAATTGTTTATGGGTTGGCCGCACTAAAGGGTGTTGGAACAGTTGCGACAGATGCAATTGTTGCAGAAAGAAACGCAAACGGAAAATTCAAAAATTTAACTGACTTTGCAAAGCGTTGCGCCCCGATTATGAACAAGCGTATTTTAGAGGCCTTTGCAAAAACAGGTGTATTGGATTCTTTAGAGCCTAATCGTGCTGCGATTTATATGAACGCAGATATGATTTTGTCGTATGCGGCAAAGTCGCGTGATGGTGCGAATATGTTATCGCTGTTTGCAAATACTGTTGAAGACGATGTTGATGAAGATAGACTACATAAGAATCTGCCAAAGACAGCACCATGGACATTTGGTCAGCGTTTGGAAAATGAATTGTCTGTGTTGGGATTCTATATTTCTGCGCATCCATTGGATCAGTACAAGCATTTGATAAAATCTGCAAATCTGGCGACCAGCGCAACATTGGCGACACTTGGTGACAGAAAGTCTGTTCAGATTGCGGTGAATGTAAATTCATTTAGTCGCCGTCGCACTAAAACAGGTAAAGAAATGATTACAATCAACGCGTCAGACAGTTTTGGTAATATTGATGCGGTTGCGTTTGGTGATTCTGCGATTGAATTTTCTCAAATTTTATCCGGTGAAACAGTTGTATTGTTATCTGGCAAGACATCTAATCGTGATGACAGGGTATCTGTGTTTGTTGATTCTATTACGCCTTTGACGCATTGGGTGGCGAAAATTGCAAAAAGAATCATGATGGATATCTGGGACAAGGCTGTTTTGCAAGATGTTAAAAAGGCTATTATTGCCTTGCCTCGTGGGTATACCCAAGTTGTGTTAAATCTGCATGGTGCGGACAAGGTTGCAACAATTGCGTTGCCTGGTGGTGTTGAGCTGGGAAATACTACCATCTCGGATTTAACCGCGTTGGGATTAAAGATAGAAGTGGAGTAAGTAAATACATGAAACATATACCTGTATTACTTGATAGTGTTTTGAATGCGTTGGGCGATGTCGCTGGCAAGACAATTGTTGATTGTACATTTGGTGCAGGTGGTTATTCGCGTGCTTTTTTAAATGCTGGTGCGAAAGTTATTGCGTTTGATCGCGACCCAAATGTTGTTGCAGATGCAAATGCGATGATTGCAGAATTTGGCGACAGGTTTCAATTTGTGCCAAAAACTTTTTCGCATATATCTGAATTGGAATGTTGTATTGATGCGATTGTATTTGATTTAGGTATTTCTTCTATGCAGATTGATGTTGCGACGCGTGGTTTTTCATTTCGTGCAGACGCACCATTGGATATGCGAATGTCTGAATCTGGTATGACCGCAGCAGAATTGATTGAAAATACAAGTGTTTCTGATTTGGCAGAAATATTGCGTATGTACGGCGATGTTAAAAAATCCGGAATTTTGGCGCGCGCAATCAAAGATGCAAGACCGCAAACAACCTTTGCATTGCGTGATTTGATACATAATCCGCGTGATGTTGCACCCGTATTTCAGGCGTTGCGTATTGTTGTAAACGATGAAATGGGTGAACTGGAACATGCTTTGGATGCGGTGCCAAAGCTGTTAAAATCTGGTGGCAAGTGTATTTGTGTAACCTTTCATTCTTTGGAAGACAGAATTGTTAAGAATACTTTCCGAAAATGGACGACTGCATTGGGCGATCCGCGTATGCCGGTTTTGGCACCTGCCCCGTTTGAACTGATAAAGGCGACAACGCCATCGGATGTGGAATTAGAAAACAATTCACGTGCGCGTTCTGCGCATATGCGTGGCGTTACAAAGGTTTAAAGGGCTTGACGATATGAGAAAAGATAAATTAAAACAACAAATTGAATCTGCAGACAGCGCCAAGAAAGTGAATGCGTTGGATTTATCATCTGACCAAGATTTGACTATTGGTCTGATGAATTTATTGTTTATCGAAGATTATGTCGCAAATGGTATGTTGCATGATATGGTGGCGGATGTGCGTGAAAAACTGATGTCGCGTATTATTAAAAAGTCTGACAAGAATTATGGTGTTTCTGTGAAATTATTACTAGAATCAATTCGTTTGATTGAATTGGGCAACAAAGAAAGTGGTATATCTGCATACGACTTATACAATCAGGCATATGAATATTATTCAATGTTCTGGGGGTTAAATATGGGACTAATTGATGCGGGGGATGTGGAAATATAAAATTAGCTGTTGCGTCAAAAGCCTAAAAAATGATAGAATGCAAAAAAGAGAGAAAGAAATTGAAGATGAAGTTATCTAATTTTTGTCGGTTTTCTGTGGGTTTGATGGCGTTTTTGTGTGCGTCGTCTGCAATGGCGGACCAAAGCCCAAATCCACGTAGCGCAGTAAGTGTAAATTCAGTACCGCGTATCGGGACCAAGGTTGTAACGCGTGGGGATGGCGATGCTGGTGCGGTTGTAAGTCGCACAGGGGTTGATGTTGCTCGCGATACACAGGCTGAGACAGTTGTGCGTGCTGGTCGCAAGAATACGGTGGTGCGTTCTGCAAATGCAGGTGGAACAACGAATCGTTCTGCTGATGTCGCGGTACGCAGCGCTGTTAAGAGCAAGATGTCGCGCAGTGCGACAACATCTGGCAAGGTTAATGCTCGCGCTGCAACAACTGGAATGACCAAGTCTGGGGTGGCACGTGCGGCAACATTGTCGCGCGCGACGGCTGTGTTTAACGATATTTCCAAAATTGGTGGCGGTTATGCACAATGTCGTGATTCTTATGCAACTTGCATGGATCAGTTTTGTGCAAATGCAAATGATACATATCGTCGCTGTTTCTGTAGTAAACGCTTTACGGATTTTCGTGATACAGAGGCGGCTTTGGATGAAGTAAAGGTATTATTGCAACGCTTTGAAGATAATAATTTGAATGCTGTTGATAAAACTGTGGCAGAGGTTAATGCAATGTACACAGCAACTGTGGGTGAAGCGGCAATTAAAAATGATACTAGTGGTGCGCAAAATACATTGAATGAAATTAGCGATTTGTTAACTGGTAAGAAAAAACCAGGTGAAAAGACAGAAACGAACCCATTGGATATGTCTTTTGGCTTTGAAATAAATATGGACGATTTGTGGAGTGGCTCTACATCTATGTTTGATACTGGTAATGAACGCGTTAATGTGGCTGATATGGAAGGTGAAAAATTATATAACGAAGTTCACAAGCAGTGTTTAGAATTTGTGAAAGATACTTGTTCTACGGATGCTGTGCTGAATATGGCAATTAGCTCTTATAATATTATGATTTCGCAAGATTGTAATTTATATGAAAAGAAAATAGACAGTCAGCGCGAAGCGGTAATGAATACTGTGCGTCAGGCGGAAAAATATTTGCGTCAGGCCCGATTAGAAGAATATCGTGAACATAATTCTGCGGATGTAAATCAGTGTTTGTCCAAGGTTCGTGATGCTATGTTGGAAGATACTGCATGTGGTGAAAATTATAAACGCTGCTTGGACTATACGGGTAATTATATCAACTCAACAACAGGTGAACCTATTTATTCGCCATTGTTGTTTAAATTGACGGAATTAATAAACTTGTATGGTGGTTCTGGTACATCGTCTGATGTGGTGCGTATGAATCCACAGTATAACAAGTGGTTGGATGACAGACGTATGTTTGCAACAACAGCACTTGATTCTTGCCGTGATATTGCAGATACAGTATGGAATGAATTTAAACGCGCCGCTATTATTGAAATCAATCAAGCACAAGAAGCAAAAATAGAAGAAGTAAAGGCATCTTGTGTAACAACAATAAGTGAATGTTATGATACACAATCTGGTGAATTGAATGATTTGGATAAAACTACAGCTCCGGTGTCTGGGGCGTTGGCAGTACAAGCATCACGCGCAATGTGTGCAGAAAAGGTTTCTGCATGTGCTGCCCTGTATGGGGATAACGATTCTACACAATGTAGTTTTGATAGTTATGGTCGCTTGCTAAATGCTGATAGTTGCGGTTTGTCTGCGCTGTTAAGATATGTTGGTTTGGTTGATAGTGCCAAAATTGCTGAGGGATGTACAGATGCTCTGACCAAATATACCGAGGAATTGTGTGCGCCTGCATCAACGAATAAAGACAAAAAATATCCATGGGGTTGTTGTGCGATATCAAGAAAAGATTTAGAAGATAAGATTAAAAATCGTGCTGAAACTTATTGTGATGTTGGTGGTAATACGAGTGATACTGCAAAGTCGGAGGCCAAGCGGTCTTAGGAAGACAAATGTCTTAGCCAACTCCTTGGCTCACAGAACGACATGGCT
>JAZOUE010000138.1:0-8497 GCA_045658045.1 Candidatus Enterousia sp. | reverse complement strand
GCCACCACCCAATGTCAATGATACCAGCGCCTGTGTTTCACCGCGTGTGAACAATGCAGAACCGTGTGCGCGTGGCAGAACACCCAATTCAATTTCAATTGGACGAACTGTTTTATTATCACGACCGTCAATACGTGGTTTACCAGCCAAGATATTGCCACGCATAATACGTGCAGTCAGATTTTCAATAACTTCATCTGCCCATGATTCCAGCGTTGATGTTGCGCGCGCTGATTCTGGGAACAATTCTGCAATACGCGCCCTGGCAGCAGTGTGAATTGATGCCAATGTTTCCAAACGAGTCAATTTTTCTTTGATTTGCAATGCAGATTCGATATCGCCAGCAAAGCTTTCAAAGTTTTCTTCCATTGTGATTTGTTCAGCTGTTTTTTCAGGTGTTGCCCAACGTTCTTTACCGGCCTTGTCTGCCAATTCGTTGATAGCAGCAATAACAGATTGCTGTGCATCAAAACCGAATTTAACAGCACCCAATACAGTTGCTTCGTCCAATTCGCCAATTTCTGATTCAACCATCAATACGCCGTCTTTTGTTGCAGCAACAACCAAATCCATTTCAGATTCTTCAACTGCTTTCTTAGAAGGATTCAAAATATATTTACCATCTGCATAGCCAACACGTGCAGCACCAATTGGTCCTTGGAAAGGAACGCCAGACAGTGCCAACGCAGCAGATGATGCAATCATCGCCAAGATGTCAGGTTGATTCTTTTTATCGTATGAAAATACCTGAGCGATAATTTGAACTTTGTTCTTGAATGTTTCTGGGAACAAAGGACGAATTGGTCGGTCAATCAAACGTGCAGTTAATGTTTCTGCTGTTGATCCCTTGCCTTCGCGTCTGTCGCGTGAACCTGGAATGCGACCTGCTGATGCAAATTTTTCTTGATAATCAACAGTCAATGGGAAGAAGTCTTGACCTTCGACTGCTGCTTTTTCAGCACATACAGTCGCCAAAACCATTGTTTCACCCATTGTTGCCAAAACAGAACCATTCGCCTGTTTCGCCATACGACCTGTTTCCAAACGCAGTGTTTCATCACCATATTTGATTTCAACTGCAACAGGATCATTTAATTTAGCGTCTTTTTTAAATAAGCCAAATACCATTTACTTTCTCCATATTTTTTTGTTTCATCTTTGCGAAGAAAAATCATTCGTTTCTGTACCCTGAAACAGATACACAAAGGAACAATTTCTTCTTCGCCCCATAAATTATAGAACATATTTATCGGTTTGCAAATAAAATCCGTATAAAAACCGGCTTTTTTGTGATATAATCACAGCTTGTAATTCAAAGGGGTCATCATGCAATTCCCATCAAGTGTTTTTAAGTTTTATGTCAAAAATTTTTGGCGTTATTGTGGCGCAATGTCACTGGTATATTCTGTACTGGCGATTATTGATACACTGGGACTAAACCTGCTGCCTGCATTTGTTTTAAGTGAAACGGTCAACGCAATTGAATCTAACCCAGCAGACATGGTGTTTCATGCGGTATTAAATGTCGCAATTGTATATTTTATACTGCGTGGCCTGCAATGGTGCGCGTCTATTTTGCGATGGTTTGTCTTTGACAGTATAATTAAATACAAATCATACAATAAAATTTCATCAGATTTATACGATTATGTATTCAAACAAAGTACAGAATACTATACCGCAACAATGCCTGGAAAAATATCCAGCCAAATACATCAAATTGCAGAATCTTTCTATGAAACAGTTGAATTGATTTTCGGTACATTAACTGGTGTAATTGCTGCCTTTTTCATATCTGCATCTGGCCTGCTGGCAATTGGATGGCAGTATTTGGCAATTATAACCTTTGCGGTGGCGTTCCGCATAATTTGGGGCGCATTTACAGTAAAAAAATCGCTAAAAACAGCCGCAAATGCTGCATCAACATTAAATACGTTACAAGGCCGCTTGTTGGACGCGTTATCTAATTTTCCGGTGGTAAAATCGTTTGCACGCAGTGCGTTTGAACAAAAATTTGCCGAACCAATTCGCGATAAATACCAAATGGCGGCACGAACACAACACTTTTGGTCGCGCTTTTTCTGGGCGCCAGGAAATTTGATGATGGACACAGTTTGTTTTTCAATATTTATCATCTTGGCGGGATATATGTACAGCATCGGTCAATCAACAGTTGCAGATGTATCTTTTGCACTGGCAATATATGGCGCAATCAGTACTATTGCATTTAACTTGGTTTTTACAATGAAATATTTTACAAATAAATTGGGGAACGCAGTCGGTTCTTATAACACACTTATAAAACCAATATCTGTCCAAGATGACGAAAACGCACCAAAACTAAAAATAACAAATGCAAACATAGACATAAAAAAATTATCGTTCAAATATAACAAAAAATTCGTTTTAAAAGATTTTGATTTACATATAAAACCAGGCGAAAAGGTCGGCTTGGTTGGACTTAGTGGTGCAGGTAAAACCACACTGGTAAACCTGATTATGCGTATGTACGACCCAACAAGCGGACAAATATACATTGATGGGCAAGAAATCAAGCATGTAACCCAAGATTCTTTGCGTCAAAATATCGCTTTTATTCCACAAGATTCAACTATGTTTAACCGCACACTACGCGAAAACATTGCATACGGTCGCCCAAATGCATCAGAAGAAGAAATTATATCTGCTGCAAAAAAGGCGTCTGCACACGCGTTTATTCAAAATGCGAATAATGGTTACAACACACTGGTTGGCGATCGCGGAATAAAACTGTCTGGTGGCCAGCGTCAAAGAATTGCAATTGCGCGCGCATTTCTTAAAGACAGTCCTATATTGATTTTAGACGAAGCGACCGCAGCACTGGATTCTGAAACAGAAAACGCAATTCAAAAGTCTTTTATGCGACTGTCAAAGAATCGCACTACATTGGTGATTGCACACAGATTATCAACATTAAAAAACATGGACAGAATAATTGTTCTTGACCATGGTAAGATTGTTGAAAGTGGCACACACGAACAATTATTACGAAATAAAAAAATATATTCCAGATTGTGGAAAATGCAATCTGGTGGATTTATACAGGAATAAAAAAAACGCCCAAACGGGCGTTTTTTATGATAAAATTTATTATTCAACAGAGCCTAGTTCTACGATTAATGCTTTTAGTCTGTCAGATGTATCTGTATCGCCCAATACAACAGCGATTGAATAAGCAGAATCTAAATCATTACGTGCAGCTTCTTTGTTGCCTAATTGTAAATTCAACGCAGCTGATTTTTCAAAATAATTCATCGCATTGTTTGACAAATCTTCGCGTTCATCCATTGAAGACGCACCTTGAATCTGCTCAGAAATTACACGCACAGCAGACGAATAATCATTTACAGCATCTGCATATTTACCCAATGCAGTATATGCTTCGGCACGATCTGCATACACGGTTGGATCAACAACGCCTTCTGGGCGCGCCAATGAATTAGTAAAGTCTGCAATTGCACCTTCCCAATTCTTTGTCCACAAATTCAAACGACCGCGTCTTGCATACAAATCACGCATTTGTAATATAGAACTTGGCTTTGTTGCGTTTGCGGCCAACGCGTTATTAATATCGTTCATCGCAGATGCATAATCTTCAAGTCTGGTGTTCAACAAATAACGATCATAATATGCAACAGCACTTGCAGGATCTTTTGACAACGCAGTATTATAATCAGCCATCGCATTTTCATAATCGCCAGATTGCATATATGCTTCACCACGCAAGATATATGTGTCAACAGAAGCAACACCTGTTTCAATTGCAGCATTTAAATCTGCAATTGCTTCTTCGACATTACCCATTGCCAATTTTACCTTGCCACTTTCCAAGTAATCGCCAGCCTGCAACAACACCTCTTCGGTGATTTCAATATTTGCAATACTTGGTTGTGTGTTATGACTGCGCCCCAAGATATAAAATGTTGATGCAATAAAGAATAAAATTAAAAACCAATAAACATAAATTGATACTGAACCCGTATTAAAACATGGTTTTGTTTTTTCTGTTTTAACCGTTGACTTTGATGCAACAGGACGAACCTTGGCCACAGTTTTTGTTGCTTTTGCAGTTTTTTTTGTGTTTTTTGCAGGTGTGTTTTTCATTGTAAATCTCCCTTCCTTTTAGTTGAATATTAAATAGATTTTAACAGTTCGTCAATTGTTTTCTGCTGTACGCGTTCAATTTTTCCAACAGGAAGTTTTTTTAGTTTTATATTCCCAAAAGAAACACGATGCAATTTGTGTACAGGACAACCGCACGCAGCCAGTACAATTCTAACTTCGTTCTTTTTACCTTCGCAAATTTCAACACGCAAATTAGAACCACCAATACAATCTATTTTCATCGGCGAATAATGCACACCATCAACAGTAATCCCATTGCGTGCCGCATCAAGTCCAGAAAAGTCGCGACAAGATACAGTTGCGATATATACACGCGGGATTTTAGACGATGGTAATGTCATCTGCCTTGCAAATTCGCCGTCATTGGTCAACAACAATAAACCAGTTGTTTTAAAATCAAGACGACCAACATATTTCAAATTTCTGTACTCAGATGGCAGACAATCATATATCGTGCGACGCCCCTGTGGATCTGATGTTGTCGTCATTGTATTTATAGGCTTATGATACATAAAAACCTGAGTTTCATTTCGCTGAGTTATTTTTTTTCCACGAACTTCTATTACATCATCTTCTTCAACAAAAAACACAGGCGAATCTATGACAACACCATTGACACGAACCAAGCCAGATTTAATCATTTCTTCGGCCTGACGACGTGACGCCACACCAGAATCAGCGATAACTTTTGCAATACGAATTCCCATTATTTCACCACCTTGGCAATTGCAATTGAAGCTGCCAGTTCTGCACGCAATATTGTTTTGCCCAACGATATACCGTGTGCACCTGCCGCATCTAACGCATTAAATTCTTCTTCAGAAAAACCGCCTTCGGGGCCAACCAATATCGCATTTATATTCACGTTCACAGAATCTAATTCTTTACCATATGCCGCCCGTTCATCAGCAAAAACAACATTTGACAAATCAAGTTCTGAAAATTTTATCGGTTTTAATATCTTTGGCACAGTGTTACGATTAGACTGCTCTGCTGCCTCAACCACTATTTTTTGCATACGTTCCCAATTTATATGATTTGCATTTGTGCGTGCTGTTATCACAGGCAAAAATTCTGCAACACCCATTTGTGTCGCCATATTCAATAAATCATCAGTCCGTTTAATTGGCGCAAACATCAATCTGATATTATTTGACGGGTCCAAGTGCGCTGTTTGCCCACCAACAGTCAAAAACTTGCCATCGTCAGACAATGCAGCAATGTATTCATTACCATTACCAAACACCAAACAATCCTTTGTTCGCATAACACGCGTCAAATAATGAGAAACATCACGACCAACAGGTATATCAATACCACACTCAATATGTTCGCCGACAAAAATTCTTGGAATATTTTTCATATTTTTGCATTTCCTGATTTTTTATTTTTGTTTTTTCTGATATAATATTAACACTATGGCAATTAAATTCAACTTTTTATCAGCATCCGGCAAAGGAAAAGGAATCGGGATTTTCGATTCTAAAAAGTACAAGGAACACGAACAGACCCCGCTTGCGCGTGAGTTTTGGTCAATCCGCTGGACTATTATTATTTGGCTGATTGCTGCCTTTATGTTTATGTGTTCATTTCCTATTGAACACATTTGGCGATATGGTTGGTCACCTGCAACAAATCATTGGATTGCAATTTATTTTGAACAATTACTGGCTTCGTTGGGATTATCGTCATTAGCACAAATTCCGGCATGGATTACACGAACTGCAACACATCCTGACATAGCATGCATAACACCACTATTACCAATCCTTGGTTATTATTTCTTGGCCGACGCGACAATTACAGATGAATTTAACCCTCATTCCAAAGACAAATTTGATGAAAAATCTTCACGCAAGGCAACTGTTAACGATATCAAAAAAATGTCCCAAAACCACAAAAATAAAGACGGCTTGTTTAACGGTTTTATGATGGTTTTGGGATACTATAAAAACAAGGGCAAAAACGTTCCACTGATGATGGACGAATGCTTGTCTGCATTGTTATTAGCGCCTGCAGGCGTCGGTAAAACACAGGGTGTTGTTATACCAACCATTTTGGATTGCGATAATGTATCTATGATTATAAACGATCCAAAACCAGAATTAGATGAAGCCACATCTGGTTATCGCGCAACTGTGGGACCTGTATTTATCATGAACTGGGCGGCGCCAGACGAACCAGAAAACGGTATTTATTATCCTGCATGGAATCCACTATCACCAGAAAACTTGCCCAATTCTAGCGAAGAACGCAGTACATATATCCAAGTAATTGTAAATACAATTATTGAACATAATGCTAAAGACCCACACTGGTCAAATACAGCGCGCGCTGCACTGACTGGATTTATTAACTTTATTATATCCAAAGTCGAACGTGCCAAGGCAAATGACTATTTTTATCACAGATTAAAAAGTGGCAATTTTGATGAACAAGATGCGACAGTTTTAATGGATTATTATATGACAATGACCACAGACCCAAATGCATATGCAGCTATGTCATTGTTGCAACGCGGTGAATTAAATATAAACAATTATGTACATGTCGGCACATGGGGCGGATTACCTGCAGAATGGCATGGCGCCGAAGCTTCAATTCCTATGTTCTTGGCTTGGTATGTAGAAGGTCAAATCAAGGTCGCAAACGAACTGGAAGAACGCAAACGCCAAGGCGATCAAATGGTTCTGATGGGCGCAGATCCAATGAAAGACTTTTTGACCGAAGCTGTTAATGAAGCGCGTTTATATTCTTATGACAGTGATGCAGTTTCTGCGTTGATTAACCTTGCCAATACACCTGACAAGGAACGCGGTTCTATTATATCAACGATGAACACAGGATTAAACATATTCCGTCATCCTGCTGTAAATAAACACACACGCCATTCAGACATCCATTTTAGCGATGTGCGTGGTATGGTAGACCCAAGAGATGGAAAAATTAAACCTGTATCTATTTATCTGTCTATGAATGTTGCAGACGCGCCAGCATTTAGCGCTATTACTAGTATGTTTATTGAATTATTGTCAAACTTTTTGATTGCAAACAAACCGGATTCCATGCATCGCGGACAAAAGCTGGGACCATATCCTGCCCTGTTTGTACTGGACGAAATGCCAACCATGAACAAATTAGAAGCTGTTATTCGTGGTCCTGCGGTTGGCCGTGGGCAAAAAGTTTCGTACTTGATTGTTGGTCAGGATATCAGTCAAATCGCCGAGAAATACGGCGACAAAGCAGCAGATACAATCATCGCTAATACCGCTGCAAAAGTTATAATGAGCTTGAACGACCCTGCAACGGCACAACGTTTCAGCAATATGATTGGTAAGAAAAAAACCAAAAAGAAAGAAAAAGGCCCAGACGGTAAAGACATAGAAATTGAAAAAGAAGAAGACTTGTATAGTCCAATGGATTTGATGACTTTGCCAAAAGGAAAGCAACTTGTATTGTTCCAACGATACTATAACAGACCAATAGAAGCTGATGGCGAGTGGCACTTCTATCGCAAAACACCAATTCAAATCGCACTGGACGACAAGGTCAGAATGGGTCGTGCATCGCCAATTCCAGAATATCTAATACCGAAACATCATCGTGCTTTACGATACGAAGGCACACCAAAGGTATACGACACAAAAACAAAAACAATAAAAGAATTAGCGTAAAAACACCGGCAAACGCCGGTATTTTTATCCTATATTGACCATTTACACCAGCCAATAAAAAAAGCCGGTATTTACCGGCTTTTTTATTATCTTGCTGGGGCAATTACAATAGACTTTGTCCTTTCGTCTGGTTTTGACTTAGACTCCATCGTGCCCTTATCGCCAACCAATTCCATTATACGCGCAAACAATTCTGGAACGGCATCTTTACCACGTCCCAAAACCCGCTTGTCACCACGTGTCATAACAGAAATCTTTACCTTGTTACCATCGGCCAAAAATTCAAAAACCTTTTTCATTTTGATATTTAAATCATTTTCTTCAATAAAAGGCTTTACCCATACATCCTTCATTCCGGTTGTTTTTTGGTTTTTCTTTGCCTCTGACGCGCGTTTTTTCTGTTCATACTTAAACTTGCCATAGTCCAAAATCTTTACAATTGGCACTGGCGCGTTTGCGTTCATTTCAACCAAGTCCAGCCCATCATCTGATGCGATTTGTAATGCCTGGGCAATTGGCATAACGCCCAAATTCTGGCCATCTGCACTGATTACCTGTACAGTTTTGGCGGTTATACGATTGTTCATACGTGGTCCCATATCACGACGGTTATCACGATTAAATGCAGGTTTAATGTTCGGCTCCTTTGTTAAACATAA
>JAZOUE010000137.1:0-2361 GCA_045658045.1 Candidatus Enterousia sp. | reverse complement strand
GTGCCATTTACGACATCTGCATCTATTACAATTTCTGCCAAGTTTTCTTTATCTGGCGCTTCGAACATTGGTTGCATCAACACGCGTTCCAAGATACTGCGCAATCCGCGCGCACCTGTTTTGCGTGCCACAGCCATCTTGGCTATTGCGCGCAAACCATCGTCTGTGATATTCAGTTTAACATCATCCAGCGCCAACATCGCAGTAAATTGTTTTACAATTGCGTTCTTGGGTTCTGTTAAAATTTTAACCAACGCATCTTCGTCTAATTCTTGCAGCGTTGTAATCACAGGCAGTCGCCCTATCAATTCTGGAATAATACCAAATTTAACCAAGTCTTCCGGTTCAACATCTTTCAAGAAATCTTTGGATTCGCGTTCTTGTTTTGATTCAACATGCGCACCAAATCCAATTCCACGACGTGCGCACGTACGGTTACCAATAATCTTGTTCAGACCATCAAACGCCCCACCACAGATAAATAAAATCTTGCTGGTGTCCAGTTGTACGGTTGCCTCACCCGGGTGTTTACGTCCGCCACCACCGGCAGGTACATTTGCAACAGTACCTTCAATCAATTTCAACAATGCCTGTTGTACACCTTCGCCAGAAACATCGCGTGTCAGTGATGGGTTTTCAGATTTGCGTGAAATCTTGTCAATTTCGTCGATATAAACAATACCGCGGCTGGCGCGTTCAACGTCAAAGTTCGCATTCTGCAACAAACGCGTCAAAACATTTTCAACATCATCGCCAACATAACCCGCTTCGGTCAAAGTGGTTGCGTCCGCAATTGCAAAAGGCACATCTAAAATACGCGCCAATGTTTGTGCAAACAGTGTCTTACCAGTACCTGTTGAACCAATCAATAACACATTAGATTTTTGTATTTCAACATTTGATGTCAACGCGACATTATGACGCTTGAAATGGTTATACACAGCCACCGCCAGGGTACGCTTTGCCGTATCTTGCCCTATAATATATTCATCCAAAAAGGCATAAATTTGTGATGGTGTTGGCAGTTTTGCGGCATCTTTACTAACCTCGCGCCGGTTATCATCTGCCATAATATCATTACACAGATTGATGCATTCATCACAAATACAAACATTACGTCCACTGACCAGTTTTTTTACTTCATATACAGCCTTGCCACAGAAACTGCAAAACTGGTTATTTTCTGGGGTCGTTGTTTTGTTATTATCGCTCATATCATGCGTCCTTGTATATGTATAAACCTAAACAATTATTTACGTTCCAAAATACCGTCAATCAGTCCGAATTCTTTGGCCTCGGTCGGATTCATCCAGTTATCGCGTTCCATCGCATTAAATAGTTCTTTTTCACTGCGTCCAGTAAATTCAGACATTTGCTTAATCAGAACTTTTTTATTCTTTACGAACTGATTCAGTTGAATTTCCATATCTGTAACCTGACCCTGAGTACCGGCCAAAGGCTGATGAATCATAATTTGTGTATTTGGCAGGACAAAACGTTTACCCTTTTCACCAGCAGCCAGCAATACAGACCCCATAGAGGCAACCAACCCCATACCAATTGTTGATACAGGCGCCTTGATATACTGCATCGTATCCATAATTGCCCAACCAGCTGTAACTTCGCCCCCTGGGCTGTTGATATACATAGAAATATCAGCATTTGGGTTTTCAGATTCCAAGAACAACAATTGTGCCACAATACTGTTAGCCATTGCAGTTTCAATTGGACCATTTACCATAATAATTCTGTCACGCAACAAGCGGGAATAAATATCAAAAGAACGTTCCCCACGTGGTGATTCTTCGATAACCATTGGTATCAATGCCATAATACAAATCCTTTTATTTTCTGTGAAATTATATCACATTTTTGATTGTTTCGCAAATTTAACATATATATAGGAAAAAACCACAAAAAAACAAGGCATAAAAAATCCCCCGATCGGGGGATTTTACTAAATGCTGTTTATATTATTTCAAAGCTTCCAAGATTTGTTGTGCTGGAACTGCACCTGGGAACGCCTGTTCATTTACAATCAAGAATGGTGTTCCAGAGATTTCAAAGCGTTGTGCCAAATCACGAACATTTGCCAATTCGCGTGCAACAACTTCGCCTTGCATATCTTGTTTCAATTGCTTTGTATCCAAGCCAGCTTCTTCTGCAAATTTCATAACATTCTTTTCAATTGCAGCAGCCAATTTAGATTGATCTTCAATTTTTTCGCTTGGGCGATATTCACGTGTCATAATCATATCTACCAATTTTGCAGCTTTGTCATTGCCTTGCAATTTTGCAGCAATCATTGCGCGTGCAGGTGCGTCACTCATTACACCGTGGATAGAGAAGTTTTTGATAACA
>JAZOUE010000136.1:0-6404 GCA_045658045.1 Candidatus Enterousia sp. | reverse complement strand
CATCAAGCGACGAAATGCGCGACCATCAGACAGGTTTGTACTGATATACACCGGCAGCCCCAGTGTATATAAACTGTCGTCCATGGCGATACTGCGGATTTTAGACAGTGGTGTACCCAATTTGCCGATGACGTCTGGTGGGGTTGATTCATAGAAATATACATATCGTGGATTTTTATAAATCACATCTTTGGCCAGTTGTGGGTTCGCCTTCAGGTGTTGCCATACGGCTTCGGAAGAAAAGCCACCGGCAGGGCGTATGCCACGATTGCGCAGTTCTTCGCCGATTGATTTGAACGGCATATCGTTCACGGCGGCAAAGTTTAATTTTACGTCTGTGCCATCTTCCAGTCTTAGATTACCGCTGCCCTGAATTTGGATGTTTTGTACGTCAACAATGTTTGCCCAGTACAATACACGTCCGATTTTCTTTTCAACAATGTCTTTTTTTGGCACACCTTTGTAATTGCGGCCGTCCGTTGGGATGCCCATCAGCGGTTCGTTGCATTGTGCGGTCTGTTTGCGACATGCAGGAATTATTGGGGAATAATAACCTGTATATGTTCCTGTGTCTGTGCCGTTTTCATTGAATATCTGATATGGCTGAAAGTGTGATTCAAACCATGCACGCACAGTTGCAATATCAGCAGATGCACTTGGTAACATACGGCATTTTTCTGCAAACAATTCGCGGTCTGGGATTACGCGGCCAACAAATTGAATCTTGGCCTTGCAAGAATTACGAAATGCCTGCAGGGCATATCTGACGTCATCATCGCGCCAGCCAGGCAGTTCGCTGTACGATACGCGTTTCAGGTTTGATGGAATTATTGCATGGTCGCCCGATACAGTTGGTGCAGACAGGTCGCAGCCAGCCAGAATGAATCCACAAAAAGCAGCAATTAGACCACGCTTTATAAGTGATTTGTTAAAAAATGACATTTTTAGATATCCCCCCACTTGTAAAATCTTTTAATAATGCTATATTATCATAAAACAGGGACGCAAGTCCAGACATTAAGGTCGCCACAATTACACCAAGGAGAAATTATAATGGCAAAATTTAATATTATATCCCAATTCTTGAAAGATATTTCTTTTGAAAGCCCAAATGTTCCAGAATTGTTCTTTAAAAATGACAATGGTCAGGCAAAAATGGAAATCAATATTGATTTACAGGTCAAGGGTGCAGAAAACAACTTGTTCATGGTTGACTTGATTGTAAAAGCACATTCAAAATTGGAAAATGGCGACAAAACAATCTTTTTGATTGAATCAACATATTCTGGCCTGGTTCAAATGGAAGAAGAAAAAGACGAAGAAGCAAAAAAACGTACATTGTTGATTGATGTTCCAACAATGTTGTTCCCAGCTGTTCGTGGCTTGATTACACGTTTGACATCTGAATCAGGTTTTCCAACATTCGCGATGCAGCCTGTGGACTTTGCTGCGTTGTATGCCCAGAAACAGGCAAAATAAATTATAATAATTCATCTACCCGCGGTTCCGACAGCTCATGTAATTTTTGTACACTACGCTATCGGAACCGTTCTGCATCTAAATCATTCTAATTTATTTTTACGCTAATCATGAATTTGTGATTAGTGTTTTTTTATGATATAATATCTTAACTATGGGAAGAGAGAAGTATATTTCAGTTGGAAATAAAGTAAATGGTTTTTCATTTGCAAATCTGGGGCTGTTTACTGGATTTGCAGATGGTATTTATAATGCTGTTTATTCGCTGGTTATTCTGGAAATATTTCGCAGCAGCGCAGTTGTTGGTGTTTATGTCGCAATTTATTCTGTTTTTTGTTTAATAGTTGGGCTGTTTGCAAATGAAATATTTCGTGCTTTTTCCAAGGTGCGTGTCTTTTACTTTGCAATGCTTATGGTGGCGATTTGTTATGCGATGATGAGTTTTTCAATCCTGCCACGGACATTTGTTATATTGGATTATACCACTGGTTTTGCGACGACATTAATTACTGTGTTAATACCGCTGTTTATGTCTGACTTTTCCAAGAATATTGGAATGGCGCGCTTAAATTCACGATATCATTTGTGGTTAAATATCGGTGCGCTGTTCGCGCCGTTTGTTGCGGTCGCAATCGCAAATCGTTTTGATAACAGGGCGGCTTTCTTTGGGTCTGCGGTAATTTATCTGTTGGGGTGGACAATGTTCAAGTTGTTTAAGATTGTTCAAGAAAATAAACAGATTAAACCTGTCAGTCCGCGCAAGACATATCGTGCGCTGGTCAGAAATGCAATTGCGTTCTTTAAAATACCGGGTATGTTGCGTGCGTATCTTGTAAACTTTGGTTATTATTCGTTGCGTGCATTGCGTGTTTTGTATGTGCCAATCTTGGTTGTTGAAAACGGGTTTACAAAAGATACTTTGGCATGGGTTTTGACATTGGGGATTATTCCTTATTTGTTTTTAAGCGAAATTATGGGACGTGCTGTTCGCAGGTTTGGTAAAACAATTTGGTTTATGTTGGGATTTGGGTCTTTTGCTGTGTTGTCGGCAATTGCAGTCTTTGCAACAGGTGTGCCTTTGTTGGCTGTATTTGTGTTGTGGCAAATTTCAGGTGCGCTGATGGAACCTGTACATGATTTGTTGTTCTTTGATGATGTGCCAAAATTACAACAATCACGATTCTATGGCGTGTTCAGAACAAGTTTTAATCTGCCAAATGTTGTTGTGCCAATGCTGGGGGCGGTGGTTATTACGATGTTTGGTACAACGGCGGCAGTTTGGACAGTATCTGCGTTTGTTGGCGCCTTTGTTATGTTGATTTTAGTGCCAAATAAAAAATAACTATTTTGATTGCTTTTTGCCAATGTTCTTTGTATGATTTTGTTAAGAAAAAAAGGGGAAAAATATGGCAAAAAAAGAAGCTAGCAAAGATGCAGCAACGCCTGCAAAAAATCCTGCGTTGGAATCTGCTTTGGCGCAAATTCAAAAGCAATTTGGTAAAGAAGCTATTATGAAAATGGGCGATGGTTCCCAGCAGAATATAGAAGCAATATCTTCTGGTTCTTTGGGATTGGATATCGCATTGGGAATCGGTGGTTATCCAAAGGGCAGAATTGTTGAAATTTATGGACCTGAAAGTTCTGGTAAAACAACTTTGGCATTGCATGCTGTTGCTGAATCACAGAAAAAAGGCGGTACATGTGCGTATATCGATGCAGAAAATGCGCTGGACCCAAGCTATGCAAAAAAATTGGGTGTTGATGTTGCAAATTTAATTATTTCACAGCCTGATTCTGGTGAACAAGCATTGGAAATCGCGGACACACTGATTAAGTCTGGTGCGGTTGATGTTGTTGTTATTGACTCTGTTGCGGCATTGGTGCCAAAGGCAGAATTAGAAGGTAATATCGGCGATTCATTTGTTGGTACAACAGCGCGTTTGATGTCGCAGTCTTTAAAGAAATTGGCGGGGTCTGTATCGCGCAGTAATACTTTGTTGATATTTATCAATCAGATTCGTATGAAAATTGGGGTAATGTTCGGTAATCCTGAAACAACATCTGGTGGTAATGCGTTAAAGTTCTATGCGTCTGTACGTCTTGATATCCGCCGTACAGGACAAATCAAAGACAAAGAAAATATCGTCGGAAATGAAACAAGGGTAAAAGTTGTAAAGAATAAAGTTGCACCACCTTTCCGTACCGTTGATTTCAAAATTATGTATGGCGAAGGAATATCCAGAATCAGTGAAATCTTGGATATGGGCGTCAAATATGATTTGATTGAAAAGGCTGGTAGTTTCTATTCTTATAACAGTGAACGTATGGGGCAGGGCGAAGCTAATGCTCGTCAATGGTTAAAAGACCATCCAGATGTTCAAGAAGCCTTGTTGGAAAAAATTATGGCGCGTGCATCTGGTATCGCCGAAGAAATGACAACAGGGCCGATTGATGACGATGAAGATACAATCGGATTGTCAGAAGAATAAATTTGTTCCCCAGTCGTCTGGCTGGGGTTGTTTGTTTTATAACCAAGGGGTGTGATTATGAATTTAAAACGTATGTGGGCAATGACACAAATTATTGTGCAAGGGCATATTTTAAACTGGTTTTGGCGACCACGTGTTAAACGTCGCGAAGTTCGCAGTAATGTTATATCACGCGTGATTCCAAAATATTTTGAACGCTATTTGCCAGCAGCAGCTGCAATCCCAGAACGCAAGGTTGAAAATAACGATAAAAACGACAAGATTTTTACATTATGGTTACAGGGTGAAGATAATGCGCCACCATTGGTTCAGGCATGTTTCCGCAGTGTCAGAAAACATTGCAAGCAAGAATTGATTGTCTTGGATGAAAAGACAGTGTTTGATTATATTTCTTTGCCAGAAAAGATTATGGAAAAGCGTCGTGCTGGCAAAATCTCGCACGCACATTTTGCTGATATTTGTCGTGTTGAATTGTTGTATAACCATGGTGGGTATTGGTTGGATTCAACGGGATTTGTAACATCGCCAATTCCAGATTGGATTGCAGACGAAGACTTTTTCGTTTATATGGCGGGGCAAACCGTTGGCAGTCCGTATAGCTATATGCAAAATTGCTTTATCCGTTCACGCAAGGGTGCGTACTTGCTGGACGCATGGCGCGCAATGATGTTGGATTATTGGATGAATGAAAATGGTCCTTTTGACTACTTTATGCATCAGTTATTATTTAAAACAATGGTACATAATGACCCACGTGCAATAAAATACTTTGCAAAAATGCCACATGTTGACCAAGACCCAACGCATGCATTATGGTGGGATTATCATGATAAACCATTTGATAAAAAGACTTTTGATAAGGTTACCAGCGGTTCTTTCTTTCAAAAGACAACATATCGTCAGGCAAAAAATCCAAAGCCTGGGTCTGTTGCTGCAGAAATGTTAAAAATGTAACAAGGAAATTTACATGGCGACTGTATCTGTGATTATTCCTGTGTACAAGGCAGAAAAATATCTGAACAGATGTTTGGATTCTTTGTTGGCACAGACATTTGAAAACTGGATTGCAATCTGTATTGATGATGGCAGTCCTGATAATTCCGGGGCGATTCTTGATTCTTATGCAGATAAAGATGACAGATTTATTGTCGTGCATAAAAAAAATGCAGGTGTATCTGCGGCACGTAATGACGGTATTAAAAAGGCCGATGGGGAATATATTTTCTTTATGGATGCGGATGACTGGATTGATGTTGATTACCTGCAACATATGGTCGCCACAGCGGTGGACGCAAATGCAGATATGGTTGTGTCTGGGTTTGTCAGTGATAATAAATACACCAAGCCAATAAAGTACAAAAAACAACGGGTTTTAAATAGTATTTCACAAAAAGTTTCAGGTTCTTATGCGTTGACTGATTCTTATGTTTGGCGGTATTTGTTTTCAGTGAAATTTATCAAAAAACATAGAATGAAATTTGATACAAAACTGATTGCCCAAGAAGATACAATCTTTGTTTTAAATGCAATTGCGTTGGCAAATAAAATTGTGACTGTGCCTTATGTTTATTATCACTATATGTTCAACCAAGATTCTGCATTAAATAATCGTGATGCGGCGCATCATGCGCGTGTAAAACAGCAATATAAAATCGGAAAACAATATCGTCGTGATTTTGCAAAAAAGCATAAAATTATGCGTTTGTGGAAATTGCGTAAATTGATAAATCTGTTTAGATAATCTGGGGGTGTAAATATGCCAAAAATATCAGTAATTATTCCAATGTATGGGGTTGAAAAATATATACGCAGATGTCTGGACAGTATGTTAAATCAGACTTTTACAGACTGGCAGGCGATTTGTGTTGATGACGGCAGTCCTGATAAATCTGGCGAAATCGCAGATGGTTATGCACAAAAAGACAAGCGTTTTACGGTTATTCATAAACAAAATGGCGGGCTGTCAGATGCTAGAAATGCAGGTTTTGAATATGCCAAAGGCGATTATATTCTGTATATAGACAGTGATGATTTTATTCATCCCCAGACATTAGAATTGGCGTATAATTGTGCTGTGCGTGATGGGTCAGATATTGTGTCTTTTCGGTATGACAGATTTTATCGTCCGCAGTTGATGGTGCGTCATAAATTAGGGCTGGATACAGATAATGTTGTGCCGCGCAGTATAACGAAAAAATACAATCTTGAAAAAATTAAAACGCGTGTAACAGATGATATTTTTGAATATGCCACAGAACGCACGCATAATAAATTTAATCCAAATCGTCGGTGGTTGATTAAACATTGTCCGATGCTTTGGTGCGGGATGATATTGTGGAATTCACAGCCGGTGACCAGATCTGCGCAGACTGTATTTTGCTTACGGAGCAACTGCAGATCAATGAAGCCCTGGTCACGGGGGAAGAAGATGCCGTC
>JAZOUE010000135.1:0-4614 GCA_045658045.1 Candidatus Enterousia sp. | reverse complement strand
AGCATTACCATTCAGCACAAATTTAATTTGAGTTACTGGGCTTGTTTTAGCGGACAGTGCGTTTTCCAGCCAAGTTTTTAACTGTGGTACTATATTAGTGCCTGTTGGTATTGTTTCGCCCATTGTGCTCATACAAGTTTTAATCTGAGATTACAAGCATTAATAGCGACATCAGAAATGTCTTCGTATGTGCTGGTCGAACTGTAATAATACGAAGATGAATTGTTCTGTTGCAAGCATGATGCAACATCATTCAAACAATCTTCGGCATGGTCAGCCAACATTTCATCCTGAGCCGCCTTAATCTGAACCAAGGTGCGTTGCAAGTATTCTGATATAACCTGATTGTTTGGTTTATACTTGCCATCCTTGTCATATGTGTAATCTTGACATTGATTCAAGACACTGATACACATACCGATATTCTTGCCAGTGGTATCATCATGATAACCTATCTTGCTCTGCAAGTATTCTGATATGCCATAGCTTGTATTCTTGTCAAAGTCGCTAACCCCCTTGAACATTGTTTCTGCAACATATTCAGATAGGTTATGATTACTTTGCCATGCGTTGTCAACACTACCATAATTCCATACACTGTACAAGCCACCAGCCGCTTTACCATCTGTGATATCATTTGCCTTGCCCGGTGCAGAACCGTTTACAATTTCACCGTTTACAATGTATTTGCCGGTCGGATCCAAGCAGTTTTCATAATCAGCACCACATACAAATTCGTCCTGCATACAGGAATCCAATGCATTTACACAACCACGCAGGTCATAGCTGTTCTTTTGCTGAGCAACCATCAAACGCGCCTTTTGCAATACAGCCTTGGCATTGCGAACTGTATTTGACATATTATCATTCGCTTCGTTCAATGAACGTTCGTATACGATACACTGCTTATCAATTTCCAAATCGTATGAATTTGTGATTACAGATATATCAACACCCTGGGATTGACAACTGTTTAATACCGCAGTTTTACAACGCGCAGCAGCTGTTTTATACAACTGTTCGCCACGTTGGTTACTGATACTGTTGGTATTGGTTGTACCACCAAACAAAGTCGTCAAATCAAAACCAGTACTGTCGATATTAAAGCCCATCAACAGACCGCTGAAATCCAATGACATCCCTGTTTCAGACGATGTTGCATTACTGGTTTTAACGCCAATAATCATATCTTTGATTTTGTCCAAATCATTCTTTAACTGAGTATTATCCTTGGTGTTTTGCATTTGCAATTCAGCCTCGGTCTGGCTGAACAATGTTTCAACCTGATCCTTGGACAGGCCAATATACTGAATCTGTTGTGCAACATCCTGTAACGCTTCGGTTGCTGACTTTAATGCAGTTTCTGTTTTTTCATAATTCTTTAAATTCTTGGAACATGAACAACGACCCTGATTATCATCCAATACATTACAGAAATTATCCATACATGACATATATTGCGCCTTGCAATAATCGGTCATTTGTGCCAATTGATCCATTTCATTAATATCTGTTCCGCTAGTTGTTGTAACATCTTGGACAACAGAAACAGCCGCCGCAGATGGCGCACGCGCCTGCATCGCAGACGAAGAGCGTACACTAACACGACCTGTATACAATGGTTTATTTACTGTATCTGTTTGTACTAATGAACCTGCACGTGCAGCAACACCTTTGGTTGCAGTTGCACTGCGTGAAGTAACACCAGAATTTGTTGTTGCAGAACGCGATGTACGTGACGCAACACGGGTCCCAGCCATATTCGCACGACTTGCTGTTGCAGTACCAGTACGCGCCTGTGTTGCATTACGGGAAGAAGATGTATTACGCGCGCTAATACTGCGTGAATTTGCAGTTGTACCACTTGGCATCGCACGAGATGCCGCAGCACGATTTGAACCTGTCGCCCCACGAGGATTAAGTTTTGACGGCTGCAAGACAGGAGCAACTGTTTTTTCTGACGCATTTTCGTCAGCAACTGCATCATCAGCAACAACGATTTCCTCATCAGAATATTCGATGATTTCATCGTATGAAATTGGCGCAACCTCAGCAAATGCGGGCAATACCAACAATCCACTTAATACAACTACAAGTCTTTTCATGATTAAACCTTCCCTTCTATTTACATGACATTTTAACATATTATACAAATTCAAACAAGCAAAAAAACATATTTATCTTTCATATTTTTATAAATCAGATCTTATTCCTAAATCATTAAAAAATATAATGAATTCCCTTGAAATAAATCAACATTACGATATAATAAAATTTGTACATAAAAAAAAGGAAGTTACTTTGTCTGTGCTAAAAAAAGTCGCTATTTGGATTTTGGCCTTGCCCTTGATGGGATGTACCAGCGTACCAATATCAACCAACGACACCAGACTAGACAAGTATTATCCAAAAATCACAAATGCAGATTTTAATTACAACCCATACAAAACACCAATCGCACAATGTTATGCCGACGAATTAAACACAGGCAAACACACTTCTGGCGCAACACTTATCGAGGACGGCTTGTCCGCATTTGTGATACGCTCGGCCTTTGCACGCATGGCAACCAAGACAATTGATTTACAGACATATATATACAGCAACGACTTTTCATCCAAGGTCTTAATAGGTGAACTAAAACACGCTGCCGATCGCGGGGTCAAGGTCAGAATATTGCTGGACGACTATGGCACAAAATCAGATATCGTTGATGTAATATTACTGAACCAACATCCAAATATCGAAGTTAAAATCTTTAACACTGTACCCATACGCAGCAAATTACTGTACTATCCACAGATTTTAACAGATTTTAATCGCCTAAATTCACGTATGCACAATAAACTGTTCATTGTCGACAACATCGCATACATCACAGGCGGTAGAAATGTCGGCAGCAACTATTTCTATCCAGAAACCGCATCTAACTTTTCTGATACAGACGTTCTGTTCTTGGGTGACATGACCAAGTATGCCACAGACAGCTTTAACGAATACTGGGATCATCACCTGTCAATACCTGCATCTGTATTCCCAAAAGCAACATCAAAAAAAGAACTAAAAAAACTGGAAAAATCATTCGCAAATCTGGAACAAACCAGCGCCGAAGGCATAAAACAATACAACAATATTATTAATCTGGCACAACAAGAATACAAAAATAAAAAAATGGATTTCAGCTGGGGACGCGGAAAATTCTTGGCAGACCCACCAGAAAAAGTAGAAATGCCGATGGAAAAAAAAGAACAATACCACGGCAATATCATTCGCGCCTTGAAACACTTGCTGGACAAAACGACTGATTCTGTTTATATGTCTGCAGCATATTTCGTACCAGGTCAGGCAGGACTGGAACATATGCTGGACACAGAAAAATCAGGTGTACATATGACAGTCGTTACAAATTCACTGGCATCTACGAACGCACCAACCGTTTACGCAAAATGGGAAAAATACAGAACAAAACTGATTGAATCTGGCGCAGATGTCTATGAATTTATGGTTTCCGCTGAAAACCTGCGTGGCAAAGAACACGACCGCGAAAGAAAACAATCCAGCTTTTCCGTATTGCACAGCAAAACAATCGTGTTTGACGATAATATTTCTTGGATTGGCAGCTTTAATCTGGACCCACGCAGCGCATATTACAATACTGAAAATGTCGCAATATTCGAAAGTCGTGATTTTGCGCAAAAACTGCGCGAAATGATTATTAAAGACACAAAAACATCTTGGCATGTAACGCTTGATGAAAACGGCAATACAATTTGGACAGGTCAAAGACCAAACACACCAAAACCAAAAACATACAAACACGCACCAGACACAACTATTCTGCGTCGCGTATGGAAATCTATTTGCAATCTGGTTCCTGAAAAATTCGTATAATAAAAAACATACCGTCGCCAATTACTTGGCGACGGTTGCTCCCTTCCTTCCGGCTATCCGGAAACTGATTATGCCTTAATCACACATGCACAAGGTTGCATTTATTTTCTTTAAGCAGCCTTTGCAACATTTGAAGAAGACAAAACTGATGTATCGGCAGCGTCCATAATCTTTTTCGCTTCGGCAAAAACTAATTCTTTGACGCGCAATGCCAATGTTTTTGTATCCAAGCCTTCTGCTGGAACTTCAAAATTATCTGTACGAATTTGCAGAGAAACATATGCACCAACCAATGATGTACGCGACAAATCTTCGATAGAACGAGGTGTGTTATTCTGACCAATCTTTAATTCATCTGCCAATGACACGATTTGACGATCTGCATTTACCCAAACTGTTGTTGTCAGGACTTGATTCAAGGCAATCATAATTTCTTTGATATTTTTTTGCATGCGCGTTTCCCCTCCTTTCGGGCGTATGTTGTGTTTTTTTGCCGATATTTATGTACATACGAAAGTATTTACAAAAATATCAGTATTCGTTTGTTCTGTTTTTTTATTTTTCCCAAAAAACCGCCAATTATGCAGATTTCTGGGCTTTTTATTTCTTTTCCCCTTGTCTATACAAACATCTTAGAACAAAAACGAATCGCAGGTCAAGCACAAAATATATTTATTTGCATTTTATTTTAATTTTTTTGTTTTTACATTCTAAAACCATAAA
>JAZOUE010000134.1:0-3038 GCA_045658045.1 Candidatus Enterousia sp. | reverse complement strand
TGCCGGCCAACGCCAACCCTAAAAATTCACTGTTTGTAATAATAACTTCACCTGCTTTGACACGACCGATATTACCTGTACCGTTACAATGTTCACAACCCTGACCACGTTGATAAACCTGACGCAATCCGATTTCACCATACGCATCCATAACACGACGATACGCACCACGTTCTGGATGATTTGACAATGGTTCACGACAATACGGGCAAACTTTTTTAAACAGACGCATCGAAACAAGACCACGCATCAATGTTTCATCTTTTAATTTAAATGGTTCGATTCCCAAATCTAATAAACGCGTCAGTGCCGCCAACGCAGAATTCGCGTGTAATGTTGTCCAAACATTATGACCAGATAATGCACCACGCACAGTCAACTGTGCCGCAGCCAATGTACGAATTTCACCAACCATAAGTGTATCAGGGTCGCTTCGCAATGCAGCTGCCAATGCTTCGACATATTTTTCTTCACGCTGTTCTTCGTTTGTGGTATTTACCACAGGCATCTGATGCGCACCGAATATTTTTTGTTCAACTGGGTTTTCCACAGTTATCATATTGATTTCGTAATTGCGTTCACGCAACATCATTGACATATTACGAACCAATGTTGTTGATTTACCAGAACTGGTTGGACCTGCAACAATTACCAAACCTGTTGGAAAAGAACGCATACGCGCCAACAATCTTTGTTCATATGGGCCAAATTCTTGTTCTGTTTTGATACCTTCGGATGGGTTATCGTACAACAGACGCATTACAACATATCGCGAACCAAACGCAATTGGGTTAAATTGCATACGCACACCCAATATACCAGACGGCAAATACAAATCCTTGGTTCCGCGCAATGGTGTATGACCGTCTTTTTGTGCAGACTGATATTCATTCTGGGCATAGTTTGCATTAGACATATCAGACGACGCAAATGCAGCACGAACAAACGATTCACCCCATTGTGAATTATATTCCATTACAGGCTGCATACTGCCATCAATACGGAAATATATTGTTGTTTGGTCTGCAACTTCGATATGAACGTCAGAAACTTTTTGTGATGCAGCCTTGGCAATAATATCAACAAAGTCTTTCTGCATCTGATTATCAAAATCTTGCTTTGAACGAATTGCGCTGCCCAGTTTATTTTCTGCAGATTTATATATATTTGAAATCAAACCTAAATCAGAATAAAAAGGCTGATTTACTTTTTTACCGCGCGCTTTTAACAAATCTAAAAAAGCCAAAACACGACCATCATAACGATGTGTACGCGATATAATAATTTCACCACCAGAAAAATATGCGATTAAACTTTGTGTATCATGTGGCAATTCCAACATTGCACCAGTTGCTGTCAACAAACGATTATTATTAGAAAACAAGAAATCAATAATATCTTTGGATTCTGCGTTTTCTAATCCAGCTGGCACAGATGGTGTCTGTTCAAAATTTACACTATCAAAAAATTCTTTTGATTCTGCCATTTTTTATTTTCCGTTGCTGACATTCAAATTCTGTGTTTCGCCATCTGAATTAACAAAAACAACACCGTCATCCAGCGATATAGATTTCACAGTCCAACCATCTAAATTTTTACCAACACTTATACGCTTTGTTTGTCCCGAAGACAAATCAGCAACAGTTGCCTGTAATTGATTTCCAGCACCAATAACATTTACTAAACGATAACTTTTTGAAATATCACCTGCACTGGATGCAACAGAATTTGTTTTTGAACTGCTATAAGACACAGCTGGTGTTTTTTCTTCTTTTGATTCAGCCAACAAGGCTTCTTTTTCGCGTTCAAGACGAACAGCTTCGGCTTCTAATTTCGCCTTTTGTGTTTCAAATTCTTGCTGTTGTTGTTCTGCACGACCGGACAAAGTATCAATTTCCATATGCAGTTTAATTTTTTCTGCAGCCAATCTATCCAGTTCTAAATCCAACTGTGCACGTTCTTTTTCTAACTGCATCAGAACTTTTTCTTGTTCTAAATCTGTGATTTGCTGAAACAAAGAACCTTGTGGGTCATAATTTGCGATTGCATCCGCAGATGTTTGTTCAACATCTTCAACTTCGACAACCAGTTCATCTTGTGCAAAAGAATTAAAAGACATTGCACACAAAATTAGACCAAATAAAACAAATTTACTATTTCGCATAGATTATCACCTCATAGTTCCAAAAACGTGACGCAGCATCCCACGCACAATTGATTAAATAAACACCACCAAAATCATCAAACACATGCATAAACTGATCAGGTGTTAGTTTTGATTGTGTTTGAATTTCAACAATATTTACAGTTACAGTATCAACACCATTTGTAATCGTATCAAATACCATCTGTGTTTCTATTTCTGTATCAATTGCCTGAAAAGCAGATGTTATATCACGAATAATTGTCTGCACATCACGTTCATCTTGTGAAGATACAGTTGGTAAACTTGGTAATTTCGCTTGAACACGCAATGTATCAGAATTTATTTCTTGAACAAATGCACCCGGCATTAAATTTGTTGCAACATTATAAAATTCATCCAAGGTTCCAAAACTGCGTTTAAATTCAACAATCGCATGTGATTCATTACATTCTGCAAAAGTCTGATTCCAACCAGATATCGGCTGCATTAAGAACGCAATCGCATTATAGCATAAAACCGCCCTGACCTGAACATCAGGCAACAACTCATACGGCATAACAATTGGTTCTGGTGGCAATTGTTTTTTGATTTCAAATTGTTTATCCAGTTCTTTATTTTTTTCTTCTATTTGTCTTTTGTATTCTGCGACCAGTTCAGGGTCCAGTTCATTTACATTTGGTCGTGGCGATACAGCAGTTTTAATAGAATCAGAAAATATCGCACCAAACAAAATCACAAACAACGCAATTAACACAGCAGAAAATACACCCGAACGCAGATAACTTATTTGATGCAAACGCACACCATTACGCACACCCAAAATATCTTCCAGATTACCTTCTATGGCGCGTGGCATACCCCAAGACCCAGGTGCAAAAAACGCACCCCAATC
>JAZOUE010000133.1:0-5899 GCA_045658045.1 Candidatus Enterousia sp. | reverse complement strand
TCGGACGTTTCGGTTGGGCAGAAATTTTAGTAATCGTTGTACTGGTCGTTATCTTGTTCGGTTCTAACAAGATTCCAGGTATGATGAAAAATTTGGCAGATGGTTTGAATATCTTTAAAAAAGAAATCAAAGATGTAAAACAACCTGCCAAGAAAACAGCTGTTAAAAAAGCAACTGCAAAAAAAGTCGCAAAAAAGAAATAAAATTACCCGCCATTTGGCGGGTGTTTTTATCGTTGTTTTTGATTGTTTTGATTTCCTTTTCGGGTTTTATATATTTGATATAAATGTTGTGCAGAATATGCAAATCCAGTAAGCCACATTAATAAAACGATAAGGGTTTCACGATCGTAACCTTTGTCAATAAGTAGGTTTGTATTATGGACAATTCCGGCTGTGGCCATACCATTGTACACAATGTATATAATTTCCCTGGGGTTAAAAAGATTGTTTTTGTTTTCTGTGTTCATATTTATTGCCTATTTTTAGTAGATAAAACATAGCGCAAAAATAATGTTTGTCAAGTTTTTTGTGGTGGGAATTTGGTATAAAAAACCGGCAAATGCCGGTTTTTTTATCTGCGGTTTTCGTATTCTTCTTGTTCTTCGACAGTCAATGTTGCCAATGGGCGAGCCATCATACGTTTTAAACCAATTTCTTCGCCAGATACTACGCTGTAACCATAATCGCCTGTTTCCATGCGACTTAACGCAGCATTGATTTTTTGTAACAGTTTGTTGTTGCGTTCAGATATATGCAAATCCATTGTAATGTCTTGGTTGTATGATGCGTTGTCAGATTCGTCACCAACACCAGCATTTTCTGTTTTTTCTGCCAAACGAACCGCGTTTAAAACAGAATCGCTGTCGCTTTCCAGTTCTTCTTTTTGTGTCATTAAAATATTGTAAAAATACGCCAACTGTTCAGGACACATATATGGTTCTGTCTTTTTGGGTGTGTATTTTGGTGGTAATTCAATATTTTTGTAATTTTTCGTTGCCATTTTTATGCACCTTTTAATTCATTTATCCAATCTGTCAGGGTGTCTTCATCCATCAGGCCTGTGCGTGCCTCAACCAATTCACCGTTTTTAAATGCTAAAACACTTGGAATACTGCGGATGCCGTATTTCATAGGTGTTTGTCGGTTTGCTTCATCGATTTCAAATTTTACAAATGTTACATCTGTGATTTTTTCTGATGTCGCTTCGAAAATTGGTCCGAACATACGGCATGGACCACACCAAGCGGCCCAGAAATCAACCAATGTTATACCGTCGCCAATAAATGTGTTAATTGTTGCATCGTTTGCGTGTTGTATAGCCATCTTTTTTCTCCTTCTTTTGTTGATATTCCAAGCGAGTGTATTATAATCGTCACAAAATGCAAGAGAAATCATAAATGAATAAAATCATATACTTAGATGCAGCTGCAACATACTTAAAATCAGATGCCGTTATCGATGCGCAACTGGACTTTTTAAACAATGGTTATGCCAATGCTGGGCGTGGCGTATGTGAGCGTGCGGTGCAGGTTGATGAAATAGTTGAAAGGGCGCGTAATTGCGTGGCTGATTTTATCGGTGCCGAATCGCGTCAGGTTGTTTTTACATCTGGTACAACTGCCGGGATGAATATGGTTGCGCAGATGTTAAAACTGACAGATAAACATATTGTTGCAGTATCTGATCTTGACCATCACAGTGCTAGATTACCATTTGTACAATCTGGGGCAGGGGTTGTTGTATGCGATTTAAACGAATCGATGGATATTGATATTGCAAAGGTTCCATATGCAGATGTTTTGGTTATAACTGCAATGTCAAATGTAATTGGTGTGCCGCAAGATGTAAGTGCAATTGTGCGTGCCGCCAAACAAAAAAATCCAAATGTTATAACTGTGATTGATGCTGCGCAATTTGTTGTTCATAACAAAATAGATGTTAAATTATGGGATTGTGATTTTATGTGTTTTTCTGGGCATAAAATTGGTACAGATACGGGGTTGGGCATTTTGTATATAAAAAATCCAGAGTTATATGCGCCTGTGGTATTTGGTGGCGGAATGGTGAACAAGGTTCATGGTGATAAACTGATTTTGAATTTTGCACCATATGTGTTCGAAGCTGGTACATTGCCACTAACGCAAATTTCTGGTGTGTGTGCAGCAATTAAAAATATTGAAAATAATCGCCCTGATTTGAATTTGATAAAGTATATGTATGATGCGATTGCTGAAATTCCAAAAATTAAAATTATATCGCCACGTGATGCGTCTGTATTATCGTTTGTGGTTGATGGTATGCATGTGTTGGATTTTGGTACGTTGATTGGTGCGCGTGGTGTATGCTTGCGTGTTGGTAATATGTGTGCATCATGGATTCACAAATTGTTAAATATTGATGGTTCAATCAGGATTTCTGTTGGTGCATATAATACAATTGATGAAGCAAAACAGGTAATTGAATATATAAAAGAAATTGTAAAATGACAGTTCAAAGACAAGATATTATTGATGTGTTGAAAAAAATATATGACCCAGAAATTCCTGTAAATATTTGGGATATGGGGTTGATATATGATATTGATATTTGTGATGATATTATTGTGTTACAGATGACTTTTACCAGTCCGACATGCCCAATGATGGAAGAATTATTGGCGCAAGTGCGCGATGGGGTTCGTGCGATATCTGGGGATATACCTGTTCGTGTTGATTTGGTATGGGATCCACCATGGGATTTATCGCGTATGTCGGACGAGGCGCGTTTAGAACTAGATTTAACAAATCAAGGTTGGTGATAAAATGAATTATGCTGATATGAAAAATCTTTTAAATTCTGTTTCTGATCCGATGATGAAATTGGAATTGGTTATGGATTTTGGTAAAAAAATATCGCCTGTGCCACAGAATGCAACGTGTACAGAGATTGTAGGTTGTACATCTTTTGTTGAAATTTGTCGTGATGGTAATCGTTTTTATGGACGTGCCGATTCGTCAATTGTTGCTGGGATTGTCGCGATTTTTATCGCGATGGTTGACGGTAAAAAAGACGCAGAAATAAAAAATATGAATCTGGCACAAGAGTTTCGTGAATTGAATTTGCAGTTGGGTGCGGGTCGCTTGAATGGTGTGAATTCTATGATTCGTTTTTTTCAAAATTTATGATAAAATACTTGGTAAGTATTGCAAGTGGGGGCAGGGGAATGAATGATGATGAAAAAATGTTTCAAATAGGTGTATGGTCATTGTGTATTGTACTGTTTTTGGCTGTCCTGTTGCAGGTTGCTTTTCGTACCCAAGATAGACAATTGCGCAGTGTCAGAAATGATATTGTAAAAACACAACAAGAAATCGCAATGAAACAGACCAAGTTTGCATCACTGATTAGTTTGGAAAACTTGCGCAATGTTGTTTCAATGGTTTTGCCCAAGACTGAAACTGTAAATTATGCAAAATCTGTTGAAGTGTATGAATTGAAAGACAGGAAAATAGACTGATATGTTTGAAGTTGGTAAGGATATTTTAAAGCATGGAATTTCTGCAACGCAAAATGATGCGACTACGCGTCGCAGGTTGAATTTTATATATTTTGCGTTTTTGGCTGCTTTTGTTTTGTTTGGTTTTCGTACATTGCAGTTGGGTATTCAGGGGACTGATAAAACAAGAAATATTGGGGCAAATGGTCAGTGGCTGGTTGAACGCGCAGATATCGTGGATAGAAATGGCGATATACTGGCTAAAAATGTTATGTCTGGTTCTGTTCAACTGATAAATAAATTAGTTCAGGATAAAGATAGGGAAGAAATTGCACGTTTGATACACGAATTGTTCCCGTATAAGTATTCTTTGTCTGATGCGTTAAAACTGGTCAGACCAGAACGCGGTTATGTTTTGTTGGCAAAAAACGCATCAGAAAATCAGATTAAAAAAGTTAAAGAAGCAAAACTTGTCGGATTGGAAGTTGAACCAAAGCAAATCAGAATATATCCAAAACGCAGATTATTTTCGCATGTTGTGGGCTATGTTGGTGCAGAAGGCAAAGGTCTTGATGGTGCAGAAAGAATATTTAATGATTATTTGACTGAAAATAGTGATCCGTTGCGGTTGTCGCTGGATTCTCGTATTCAGTCTGTATTCTATGAACAATTATCAATTGCAATGCAAAAGTATCAGACCAAGGCTGCGATGGGGATGCTGATGAATTCGCGGACTGGTGAAATGCTGGCGATGGTATCTTTGCCTGATTTTGATCCACAAAATTTAAGTTTGGATTCGGTCGCGAATCGCAGTTTTAAGCCAATGCGTATGGTTTATGAACCTGGCTCTATCTTTAAAATATTTAATACTGCTTTGGCGTTGGAAAACGGGATTGATATTAAAAAAGAATATTATGTTGCAAAGCCTTTCCCGATATATGATAAGTTCGGAAGACTGGCTAAAAAAATTACAGATATTCGCAGCTTTAAACCATTGCGACCAAGTATAAATATCGAAGAAATTATGTTGCAATCGTGTAATGTTGGCAGTGCGCAAATTGCACTGGAATTGCCAGAAAATGCACAAAAAGAATTCTTTGAAAAATTACATATGAACAAGGCGTTAAGCCTTGAATTTGGCCGTACAGAGAATACAATTCCACAACGCAAATGGGGGCCTGTTGAACGTGCAACTGTGGCATATGGTCAAGGATATGCAATTACGCCTATGCACTTGTTGTTGGGGGTAAATGCGGTTGCAAATGGCGGTATTTATATTTATCCAACGTTACAAAAAAGAAATGTTGGTGTTGTGCAAGGCGAACGTGTCTTGGCGGATGAAATTTCTGCAAAATTGCGTCCAATTATGTTGCGTGTTGCCGAAGAAACAAGTGGCAGAAAGGCACGTGTTGCAGGTGTAAAAATTGGTGGTAAGACAGCAACTGCTGAAAAATACACAAATGGCAAGGTTGATAATAAACGTAATATTACATCGTTTGTTGGCGTGTTCCCAGCAGATGCACCACAATATACAATTTTGGTTGTATTGGATGAACCACAGGGTACAAAAGAAACCGGTGGTTGGCGTACGGCTGCGTGGAATGCGGTGCCAACAACAGGTAAAATTTTAGACAGCATACTGCCATTGCTATTTGAAGAATTTTAGATTATAATACATACGACAATAAAAAAAAGAGTAAAGCGTGAAAAGAATAGTGGATAAATCCATGCTGGGTAAGGCATGGGTGTTGGCGTATGATGAATTTAGTGGTGCAGATGATTTGTTGAAAAATGTTCTGGCTGGACGCGGAATTATATCAGATGCTGATACGAAACAATTTTTAAACCCCAGTATCAAGGATTATATGCCAGATCCATCTGTGTTGATGGATATGGACAGGGCTGCGAAAATAATCGCAGATGCGATACAAAATCATCAAAAGATTGCAATATATGGCGACTATGATGTTGATGGAATTACATCAACTGCTGTGTTCGTGAAATATTTGCAGGCATTGGGTATCGATGTTGTTTGGCACCTGCCGACCCGTGAAGGCGAAGGGTATGGTCTGAATAATGATGCAATTACAGATATTGTAAACGATAATGTGAATTTGATGATTACTGTGGATTGCGGTATCAGCGGTGTAGAAGAAGTCGCATATGCAAAGCAGTCGGGGTTGACAGTTGTTGTGACAGATCATCATTCACCAGATGCGATTTTGCCAGATGCAGATGCAATCGTAAATCCAAAACGTGTTGATGATACATCGGGATTATCTTATTTGGCTGGTGTTGGTGTCGCGTTTTTAACTGTGGTTGCGGTAAATCGTGAATTGAAAAATCGTAATTTAGCCCCTGATTTGTCAGCGCGTGTTGCAAATGAAAATCTGTTAAATTATATGGACTTTGTGGCGTTGGG
>JAZOUE010000132.1:0-3207 GCA_045658045.1 Candidatus Enterousia sp. | reverse complement strand
TCAAGTTGTGAATCTGTTGCGCCCAGTTTATCAAACAGGTCAAATGTTTCTGATAAAACTTCGTCTGGTCGTGCGTCAGAACGGTCAACTTTGTTGATGCATACAATTGGACGCAACCCCAGTTTTAATGCCTTGGATAATACGAATTTCGTTTGGGGCAGGGGACCTTCGGCACTGTCAACCAACAATACCACGCCATCAACCATTGACAGAATACTTTCAACTTCGCCACCAAAGTCTGCGTGCCCAGGTGTGTCAACGATATTGATTTTGTATTCGCCCCACTGAATTGATGTAGGTTTTGCAGAAATTGTAATGCCGCGTTCGCGTTCAATATCACCGCTGTCCATAACGCGGTCTTCGACTTTTTCGTTTTCACGAAATGTGCCGGCTTGTTTTAACATATTGTCAACCAGTGTAGTCTTGCCATGGTCAACGTGTGCAATAATTGCAATATTGCGTATTTTCATAAGATTACCCCATATTTTTTGAAATTCCAGTACAGGGTATACCTAAATTTTCCTTTTTTCAAGAATTTATGAATATTTTTTGTGTTTTAGTTGACATTTTGTGTTTTGGGTCTATTATTTTCGTGTAAAATAATAAAAAGGTATTTATTTATGAATAAAAAATATAAAGAAGTAGATGTTCGTAATGCTATTAAAAGCGGATTGAAAAATTACACTGATTTGGCGCGCGTACGCGTTAAAAGCGCTTGGAAAAATATGAGCTTACAAGAACAATGTGCGGTTGCGCGCAGTTTGGTTTTTATGGAACATGTTGCAAAAAACCCAGATGCTTATTTTTCGCGTGAAACAACCGAAGAATCTTGGCGTAAACGCGCAACAGAATATATGCGTACAAAGCGTTTTTTTGATTTTGGACTTGCGTATTATATGGTTGCAGACCCAACAGGCGTTGTTATGAGTAATGCAAATGCTGCTTTTTTTGACAGAAATAGTAGAGAGTATGAACGTTTTTGTAAGGCTGTACAACAATGGATGTATGATGGACACAGTGACACATATTCAGCGATTATTATGGGAATGACAAAAGAATGTGAAGCTAATTTAGAGTATGAATCTGCAAATTGTTTAATGCGTCCGTTTATAGAATTTAAACAATCTTTTCAGAAATAAAAAAACGCCCATTGGGGCGTTTTTTATTGGTGCTTTCCGCCGATTTTTGTGCGCCCACCCATCAGTGGTTTGTAATCCCCTTCGCTGGCGAAGGGGTGCACGTTAGGGCGGGGTAGTGGTTATTGATTATTTCTTCGATAGTAAGTATGACTTTATTAATATTGAATTTTACATCATAATCGTCAAAGTGTACGACATGCAAACCGAGTGATTTTAAATAATTATCTCGCTTTTTGTCATATGTATATTTGTTGTCATGTGAACAACCGTCAATTTCAATTACAAGATTTAGCTTTGGACAATAAAAATCAACGATATAATTTCCAATGATGCGCTGTCTGTCAAAATCAAGACCATTTGCACGCTTGTTTTTTAATAAATTCCATAACAAGACTTCGGACAGGGTTGAATTTTTTCGTAATTCACGTGCGTTTTTTCTTAGTTCTTTGTTGGCAGGTAATTTTATTTGCATGATTTACCACTACCCCGTCCGCGTTCGCGTCCACCCCTTCGCTTAGCGAAGGGGATTATGTTTTCCGCCAATTTTTGTGCGCCCACCCATCAGCGGTTGTAGTGCCTTTGGTATATTTACAGAACCGTCTGGGTTTTGGTGGTTTTCAATAACAGGTACAATTGCGCGTGGCAGGGCAATGCCTGTGTTGTTCAATGTTGCGCAGAATTGCATGCTGCCATCTGTTGCGCGGTATCTGGTGTTTGTTCTGCGGGCTTGGAATTGACCAATTGACGAACATGAACCCAATTCGCGATATGTATTTTCACTTGGGAACCAGGCTTCGACATCGTGCATCTTTACTTTGTTGAATCCCATGTCGCCTGTGCATGCCATAATAACACGATATGGTAATTCCAAATCTTCCATAATTTCACACAAGTTGTTTAACAAATGTTCGTGCATTTCATCAGATTGTTCAGGTGTGCAGTATATATATTGTTCAACCTTGTTAAATTGGTGTATGCGAACAATTCCGCGGGTGTCACGACCAGCTGCACCTGCTTCTTTGCGGAAACATGGTGAAAAACCAGCATATTTAATTGGCAGTTCTTTTTCATTTAAAACTTCATCGCTGTGCAACGAATTCAAGATAATTTCTGCTGTTCCTGCCAAGCATCTGTCTGTGTCTGTCAGCATAAATACATCATTATTCATAACAGATACATCTGTTCCCTTGAAGTGACCAGCATTAAATATTGTTTGTGGTTTTGTTATTGCAGGGCAGTTTACAAATGTAAATCCTTTGGCAATCAGTTTTTGAATTACATATGTTTGAATTGCCAGTTCTAATTCTGCCGCTTCGCCAAACAGGGCGTATGTGCGTGTGCCACAAACAGATGCGATTTTTTCTGGTCTGTACCAATCGTTCATTTCCAACAATTCCCATTGTGGACGTGGTGTAAAGTCAAATTCACGTGGTGTGCCGACACGACGAACTTCGACATTTTCAGAATCATCACGACCAAATGGTGTGTCTGCGCTTGGGATTTGTGGAACGCAATGCAGTAATTCATCAAGTTCTTTTTCGCGTTCTGCCAGTTCTGCCATATCGTTTGCAATTTCCATATTTATTTCCTTGGATTTTGCAATCAAAGGCGCCTTGTTTGTGGCAGTTGGAATTTCGCGAGTAATTTTATTTTTTTCTGCTGTCTTGCTTTGAGTGATAGTTTTCAATTCGCGAACACGCGCGTCCAGTTTTAATATTTCATCTGTGTAATCTGTCATGCCTTTTAATTCGCATGCTTTTTTAACCGCGTCTGGGTTTTCGCGAATAAATTTCATATCCAACATTTTTTATTATCCTTTGTTCATAAATTTGGATTCTATTCTATAACGGTTTATAATATTTGTAAAGAAAATGCGTGATAAATTATTCCCCCAACGGGGATGAGATAGAACTAAAAAATACAAAATTCAATGTCATATCACGATAAATTATAGAATAAATTTAACTGTTGTTCAACAGAATTATTTTGGTTGTATGAAATACTTTATTTTGTTATATTTAGCGCAGTAAAAAAAGGAAGAAAAGCAAATGTATGATGTAATTATCTT
>JAZOUE010000131.1:0-2760 GCA_045658045.1 Candidatus Enterousia sp. | reverse complement strand
GCCAGTTTTCGGCCTGTTACACCACAATCTGCAATAGACGAATGATACGTATAAATCCCTGTACCGTTGACAATAATATCAACTGGCGTTTGACCCAATGCGTCAATGATAAATTGTGTCAGGTCTTGTTGTTGCAACATTGGAATTGCAACAATCGCAGTTTTTATCTTGCCATGTTCATCAACCGTGATTTGTGTTTTTATGTCCAGCCCCAAATTATCAGAATTACGCGCCAAATCATACAACGCACGGTTTAACTTGCGCGCCAGATATAATTCCAGATTGATGTTATCGGGTCCATGGCACGCGTAACCAACGAATACACCTTGGTCGCCCCATGCGCCTGTTTCAACGCCACGATTTATGTCTGGCGATTGCACGCCGACAAGATTTATAACGTTCAGTTTGTTTATATTGATTGCATAATCACCCCAAATGGATGAATAATGACTGTCATATCCGATTTCACGCAATGCAGATTTAACATATTCGGTTACGTTTGATAAATCAACATCACCTGTTATTTCACCGCCCAAGACAACAGTATTGTCTTTGACCATAACTTCGACCGCGTATTTGACGGAACTGTCCATTTCAATCATACGATCCAAGATATAAGATGAAATATAATCGGAAATTTTATCTGGGTGTCCCAGTGACACCGCTTCTGCAGTTTTTAACATTTTAAGACTCCTGTTTTAGTCCATTGACGCAGGACAAGTAAGGATTTAAATCCGCGGTCATACAACACCATGCCATATGACAAAGATAATACTATCATTAAAAAACGCGATTTTCAAGTGGAATAATTTTATATATTTATATGCATTTTTTGTGTGATTGGTTCAAAGCCGTATTTAGTATAAAAATCATAAGCGGTTTTATTTTTATTAAATACCCCCAGTGTTACTGACTGTAAACCGCGTTTTTTGCATTCTGATATAAACGCGTCCATCAATTTAGTTCCAATACCTTGTCTGCGAACAGAAGTATCAACAACAAAGTTGGAAGCGTTGCCTATTTTTGATTTTTCCAGCCATGGCTTATATATAATATCGCCTAATATTAATCCACAGACTTTGGTTGTATCGTCAACTGCAATCAAGATTATATGATTTTCTGGTTGTGACATATGTTGTACAATGACATCACGCTCAACAGATGAAGCATCTACCTTGAAATATCCGTCCAAGATATCAATATGATGTTGGCGTGCTGTATCTGCCAATTTTACCATCTGTTCAATGTGTTTTTCTGTTGGTGTAATTACTTTGATATTCATAGATTTTACCATTTGCTCTTTGTATAGGGATTTAAGTTATAAACTATCATATCCTTAAATATATCAGTTTTGCTGAATAATGCTCTGTAATACAAAACCGTATTTAACGACAGGTGTTTCATTTGGTGCAGCCAAAAAATCGTTTTTAGTAATATCTACTTCTATTGTTTTGTCGGCTGTAATTTTTGTCGCACGCACAGATATATTTTTGTCCATCAACAAATCCAAGCAATCTTTTGCGTTTATACGAACTAATCCTGCAACTTCGTCTGGTTGAAAATGAAAATCTGTAAATCCTGTTGGTATTTTATTTGCATAAATATGAGCAAATGCGCGGTCATACCAATTTTTATGCGGTTTATCTTGGCGCCAGAATACAATTTCCAAAGGAATTGCATCAGATACATCCGTGTCTAATCCTATTTCTTCGCGAATCTCACGACGAAAAGCATCGCGTACCGTTTCTCCAGACAAAACATGCCCCGATGCAGTTGTATAAAGTTTTTCAGAATCCGCACGAATCTGAAAATAGATATTACCATTATCGTCATACATCCAACAATGAACAGTCTTGTGCCATAAACCGTTTTGATGAACAGTCTCGCGGTGTTCTTGTCCGATTTTATTCATGTATTCGTCATAAATATCCAAGTATTCCATAAATCCCCCTTTGCTAAGCGCATGATAATAAAATAGAAAGAAAAAGAAAACAAAAAACGTCTCATTGGCGGCGGGTTCGGGATTGTAATTCCCATGTTCGTTTTCACTCCATGGGCCCCTTTCGCCTACGGCCCGAACCCCCACGCAACTTGCGTTGCTTGGGTCGGGGGTTCTCATCCGACCACCACAGATAAAAATAAAACACCCGCAAGGGGTGTTTAATTTTTATGGCGGATGGTGAGGGATTCGAACCCCCGGTGGAGTCGCCCCCACAACGGTTTTCAAGACCGCCGCATTCGACCGCTCTGCCAACCATCCGAAACTGTTTTCTTTTTTTCCGTCGGTCTTTCAAACCTACGGTTTTGTTCGCTGATCGCAACTGACGTTGCTGCTCACCACTCGTTAGCGTTCGGCTTCACTGCGTTTGCCTTACTTACTCGTATACAAGACCGCCGCCGCGCCCCGTCTGCCAACCATCCGAAACTTTTGTGTCATAGGTTTTTAAACCACGCACAGTTTATATTTTGACACAATAAATGTCAAATGTTTTTTATCTTAATCTTCAACTTCTATTTTCATATCTGCCAACCTTTATACATCAAAATCCATTGCGATACCTTTTGTTAGTCTTGATTATCATCTCTAAGAATAAAATCTGTTCCCATGATGATTCCCTTTGTTTAATTGCTGCCCATTATACTTCTACACCCATTACAAACTCTTTTTTATGTATTTAGTCCTGAGTGTCATCTCTCTTTATCAGTTCGTCAACTTCGTGTTTAATTTTCATGTAATATCCCCTTTTTTATATTAAATAC
>JAZOUE010000130.1:0-4406 GCA_045658045.1 Candidatus Enterousia sp. | reverse complement strand
AATATATAAACTTACTACGCGGTCACAAATTTCATTTGTGTCCGCAACGCTTTACGGCCTGACTGCGTCAGGCAGCCCATAACAAAAACTGCGTTTTTGCCATGGGACCCATCTCCGGGCACATCATTTGCCGACCGACCCGAACAACCCAGACCGCAGAGCGGCGTTGCCGCGGGCGAGGCTACCGCAGAAGCCAGCACAATCAGACGCGCAAGCCGAAGCGGAATACGAGTAGCCGAACACCCAACGAGAAGACGCAGGGTGCGTCATTTTACACCAGCAATAGCCACCTTCTTTTTCGCCACCACCTGCATCAATGTCGGGATTTATTGTACCCTGACTTCCACCATTTACAGACAGACATGCCGCAACGCCGTATATCGTGCCGTATGGAAAGGTTGTATTCCAGGTAAATGTATTTACATCTTGTTTATAGCCGGTTCCGCTTATTGATGGGTCCAAGATTACTGCTGTGGTATCTTCCAAGGCGCACATCGTTGTCGCGCCAGCCGGCATTGATAATAACACCCCAATCAATAAATATATTACCTTGTTCATAACATCTCCTTTGCTCTTTTTACTTCTTCTTTGTCATCCTGGGGCTTGACCCCAGGACCTAGGTCATTATTCAAATAGGTGTTCGCTATCGCGAACATAAACCTGGTTTCTGGGGTCAAGCCCCAGAATGACAGAGTTTTTTTCTTTTTGTCACTCCTGCGCAGGCAGGAGTGGGACTATACAGTGCGATGTGAAACGAGCCAACAACCCACCGTTTAATTTAATAGACCCTATTCCTGCCTGCGATAGGCGTGACAAGGTTTTTTAAGTTTTTTATTCCTTACACTACCCACTTACACTAACCACCACCCACTACCATATCGTGTCAAATACCTTGCCACGGAATGTCGCGTCATTCTTCATCGCATTCATGCATGATGCAGCGCACCCAGAACGACTGCTGCTGCAACCCCCAAGGTCGGCACATGCGTCCGCACTGTCATACGATTTTAAATAAACCCAGTACGATACAACACCTGTCGGTATGCCATCCGTATAGGTTGTTACAGGGGCCATTTTGCACCAGCAATTCGTGCCAACAGTTGCGCCAGTTGTCCCAACTGTTGTTGGATCCGTAGAGCCACTGATGTCATTACACGATGCAAAGCCGGTAATATCACGGTAATCATATGTAACACGCCATATTTTATCGCTCTCGGTATTGCTGCATTCTGAACTGGTGCCGTTTACACTGCGTCTGTATACACTGATATAGGTGTTCGTCTTGACACACATTTGTGCCGCAAATGACGGAATAATCAATAATCCAAATAATAATACTGCTAGCGCTGTTCTTGTCATGTTGTGCCCCCATTACTTTACTGCGTGATATAATTTGTTGTTGTATTTAATGTTTAGCGAATTGCTTGCTGTGCCAGATATTAAATTCACATAACATACAGTTTCGCCAATCCTTAAATTAATAGACGGCGTTACAGATTTGGTCGCATACATCGGATATGCCAGCCCAGTGCTGGTTCTTAGGCTGTTGTGTCCTGCAGGACACAGTTCCGCACATGTGCCAACTTCTGTATACTCAAAACCAGATTCACATAATATTCCACATATCATCGGAGAATTCGGCATGTCCGTTTTGCATTGTTCTGTTGTGTATTTGTATCCGTTTGTGCACGAACCTGATGTATTTACTTTAAAAAAACTGTCGTCGTTGACTGCCAAATCAACATATCCATCGGGACAGTCGCCTTGGGTATATGTCGTTTCGGCAAGCGCAATCCCATCGCCAGATGAATAACCATTCGTTACAACCAGACCATCAGGCATTGTACGCAATTTAAAGCCCGCTTCGCATCCACCAAGCATTGGTGCCATAACAACATGGTCGTAATAAATACCATGCTGGCCAGAGGGACAATCAGAACTGGTGCCTGGATTACATGTCGTGCCTGTCCAATAGCCATCACAAACCGGAATTTCTTTTGCGTCTGTATGACCGTTCGCAGGCATAATTTCATCTGGTACTTCTTGAAGGCGATATCCAGCCTCGCACCCGCCAAGCATTGGCGCCATTATCGCATCTGCAACCGCATTTATAATCGGGGCATACCCAGTCGCGCATCCAGCAATCGCACGAACCGGTAAACAAACATACAGCCCACAAAAAAACACCCACATTCCCCGCATATCAGATACGCCAAACGTCCCCTTTCTTTCTTGGTGGGGGCAATATAGGTTTCGGTCGGTAATATTGCCCCAAACAAAAAACCGCCATAAAGTCAAAGCGGTCAGGAGGTTAGAGACAATCACAAAGAATTGTGTTGCTTATTCAATATATTCGCAAGCCCTCCTGACCCCAACGGTCAGGAGTTATTTTCATCCCAGATATAAAAAAACACACCAGGCGGTGCGTCAAATACTATCTGTGGACGCTTTGTGCAACGGGTCTCTACACCCCATCGTTACAAAATCATAACGACAAGTGTATTTTATATTACATGAACAACTTTTACAACAGAAAAATATTAAACGAACAATAGTACAATCTATTATGTTCTATTTTATCACTGCGCTTTTTATCAGGGTTAAATCTTCTTTGATGTCGTCTATTTTTATTTGAATGCGGGCAATCCCTGTTTCCAGTATCGTTGTTCGGTTTTCCAGTGCGGTTATACGATTATCCACACGTTCTAATTCCAACACAGAAAAGTCTTGTTTCGCCGCCCAATATATAACACCGGCAATAAATACTATCAAAAACCAACTGTCACGCAAGAATTCTATCAGGCCGTTGACGGCCTTGCGTTCCGGATTCATAATGCACCCCCCTGCCCCCGCTGAATCAGATTTTCTATCTGGTGAACGAAAAATCTTTGCGATTCCAGCGCACGCAATTCTGATTCTGTGGCATTCGGGCCTAAAACACGTTCAATCGTTATTTTGCGCATATGTGCCAGTACACGTTGCCCCGAATTCCCAGCAAATGTTTTGGCATATGCCAGCTCTATATCACTCATAATGCACCCCCAATTACTGTTTCAAGCGCACTTAACTGTGCAATTGGCGCAATGTATTTTAATTCTGCATCGCTGTTTAATTTAATTGGTTCAATCAATCCACGTGATGACAGTATTTGCAAGCCACGATCGCATAATGGTCTGATAAATTCGTGCAACAAGCGTCCATATGTCGCACCCAAGATTCGCATCATATCTGCATTTCGCGCCATTATTTCTGTGGCTGTCATTTCTTTGTCAGATAACAGACCCAGTCTGTCTGCCAGTAATGCATGGCGAATGCGTTCGCGCAGGTCTTTTAATATAATCTGCGATACATCAAAGTCAGCAGCACTGTTCAATGGAGTCAGTCCCGACGAACCCACAGCCTTTGGTATAATTGCGCCCGGGGTCAGGTTGATATTATTCAGGTTTATAACACCATCGTCATCGGCCTGCCATATGCCAGATACGGCAATTGTTGCGTTCTTTAATACCAGTTCAACAACCTTGTTCGCTGTTTTAATATCTGGTAATGCACGCATAACAGGACTGCGACCATATGTTTCGCCACTGGCCACAGACCAGCGGAATATGATATACGGATTTGTTTCAAATGTGCCTGATGATACAATATTGTTTTCTATATCACCACCAACATCCAGCCATGCTGTAAATTCAATCCCAACCAAACTTTGAACCAGTTTCAATGGTGTTTCTGGGTCTTGCTTGATAGTTTCGCGAATGTTTGCAGGCGGTGTCCATGTCGGATATTTTTCCATTACTTCACGGGCACTCATTGATGTTGTATGAAAGACTGCGTTCGGCAATATCGCAATATCTGTCATTGGAATTGCGCTGAAATTGAACGCAGATGATGCACCAATCGGATTCTGGGCCATAAACAGACAGGCTGTACCCATCGTCACAAGGTCCATATAACACTGATGTATTGTTGTATAGAAATTAGAATCGTTCAAATGTGCGCGCAATACACGTGTTGCGTATTCTGCATCTGGGGACAATTCGCTTTCACGAACCAGTTCCAGCCACATCGATTCTGGTGGCGTCAACAGTGTGTAAATTGATGCCGCCAAGTTATCTGTGGCATCTGATGCGGTGGCGTCATACAGCGTTGCCAAATCTTCATCAGATGTAGGCATGGTATATCGTTTTGCACTGTCCCAACGGTTCAACCACGGACTGCGCAAATCCAAGGCACGTTTATAAAGTTGCTGTAAGTTATTTTGCATTTTTTATCCTTTTGTTGTTGTTTGTTCAAATCGTAAAATTTGTGTTTGCGGAAAAAGTCTTTATCGCGTGACCCAACGGACGGACTGGAATTGGTATTTGCGCAATGGCGCCGGCAACCGCGTCCAGACCGTCATCATGGCC
>JAZOUE010000129.1:0-8101 GCA_045658045.1 Candidatus Enterousia sp. | reverse complement strand
GCTGGTACTTCTATAAAATATCCCAAAATATTATTATATTTTATTTTAAGTGTATTGATTCCAGTTTGGTTTATATATTCTGCCTGTAATGCAGCAATTGTTTCGCGTCCGCCATGTGATAATGAACGCATATTATCCAGTGCGATATCAAATCCATCGCGAATAACATTTCCGTCACGGAAAAAACTGGGCATTTCATCAGACAATGCACGATTTAATTTTAATGCAATTTCACTGTGTGTGTTTATGTTATTAAACAATGGTTCAAATCCAGCATCCAGTCGTGACGCCATCATTTGTGCACGTGGTAAAATATACAAGAATTCTGCAACGTTTCGCAAATCACGTGGTGCGCCACGTCCAGACATCAATCTTGATATCGCGCGCCCAACGTCTGGGACAGATGATAAAATATTTTCCATTGTTGCGCGAATATCTGGGTTTAATGCAAAGTGTGAAATATGCTGTTGGCGCAACATAATTTCATTTATATCGCTGGACAACGAACGCAGATATGCGCGCATTTTTCGTGCGCCTGCCGCAGTATGTGTTTCATCCAACACGTCAATCAAGCATGCGCCACCATCGTGTATAGGCGCATCAATTTCCAGACTTTTCCAAGTAGAAGAATCAATCAATAATTGTTTGCCAGATTTAAATGTATATGGCGCGCGAAATGTAATTGCCGCCCCACGTTGTGTATTAAATAAATAACCCGCCAATAAACAAATTGCATTGTTAGAATTTTTTGCAACTTCGCCTGCGTTTACCGCACAACCAAACACGCGCGATACAACAGTATCAATATCGCTGCGATGATACAGTTTTTCATACACAGGTGTAGATTTAAATGCATCACGAATTTTTTTGATATTTTTTTCTTCGGCCATACCAAATGGGAAAATAACTTCGGCTGGGTTTATGCGTGTTAAATCATCAAATATATCGTTTGTATTTCCGACAAAGAATTCACCTGTTGAAATATCGCAACCAGCGATGTCGTATTTACCACCACCAATTGGTGTGATTGCAATCAGAAAGTTAGACTTCTTTGGTGTCAGTAAATTATCATCAGTCAATGTGCCAGGCGTTAAAACGCGTACAACCTGACGGTCAATAAATTTATGCCCGCGTTCTTTGGCCTGGGCAGGTGTTTCCATCTGTTCAACCAAAGCAACCTTGTATCCACTGCGAACCAAACGACCAAAATAATTATCAGCGGCATGCCATGGGATGCCACACATTGGAATACTGGTTCCATCGCCATCTGTTCCGCGTGCAGTTAAAACCAGCCCCAATGTGGCACTAATTGTTTTTGCATCTTCAAAGAAAGATTCATAAAAATCCCCCAGTCTGAACATCAACAATGCATCTGGGTTTTCTGCCTTCATATCAACATACTGTTGCATAACAGGGGTCAGTTTACTTTTTTCTGCCACGACAAATCCGTTTAGTTAAAGATAATTATTCGCTTACTTTCAGTGTTTCAATTTTCAATTCTGCTTCTTTTAACAATTGTTCGCAGTATGTTTTTAATTTAATACCTTGTTCGTATGCAGCAACAGAATCAGACAGTGGTAATTCACCAGATTCCATTTTCTTGACCAGTTCCATTAATTGCTTGTATGCTTCTTCAAAACTCAACTTTGTATCTGTCATAATTTTTCCCTTAGGTTACGTGGTTTTAAGATACAAAAATAAATTCATATTTTCAATTAAAAATCCGGTATAAAACCGGATTTATTTTGTTTTCTGACCCGCTTCCCACGCAAGTGCGTTTTTGACATAGTTTGTAACATTTTTCATATCCCATGTGCGTGAATTAGGTTTCATCAATTTGCCTTCTGCATCAATCCATGTTGTATAGTCTTTTGGAACAACCAGTGATATTTTTTCCAAATTCTGCGCAACATTTTCTGGTGACAGACCGCCTGCATATCCCATATTTCTGTCGTTATATACTGGTGGATTCCATCTGTCTGGGCAAATACCATAACCGTACGAAGAATCATACATCAAAGAAAACTTTGCGTTTGTTTTATATAGTGCAGATATCTTGGATTGGACATATGGGTTAAAAGGGAACAGAAAATCATTTTCTGGGAACATTTCTATTAAACGCGCGATTTTTTCTGCGTCAAAGTTACTTGTTCCATCCCCTATATTTAATTGCCATCTTTTGATAACAGGCGCGTCAGTATGGGTATTGCGTAAGTGCATCCATTTGGCGATTTCTGTTGGGATTATGCCACAGCACATTTTATCGCACCATTGATAATTTACATGCATTGCGATATTTACAGGTGTTTTTTGTTTACCCGCCCAATCAAGAAATTGATTAAACCAAATGTTTCTGTCCAGTCCACTCATCATCGCGCTTGGGTGCGATTGCATACCAATTTCAACTTTTGGTGATATTTTTGTCAGTTCTATTAAATCGCTGATTTGCAAAGATTCGCGTGGGTCAGAACATGTAATATATTTTAAATTCATTTTATACCTTTTTTATTATTTAATCGTAACTGACCACATGCAGACCCAATATCTGTTCCGCGTTCGCGTCTGATACGCGTATGAATTCCATTTTTAATAAGTGCATCTTGGAATCTATGTACAGCATTTCCCGAAGGCGATGCAAAATCACGTTCATCAACCGCGTTCCACGGTATCAGATTTACCATACAGTTTTTACCTTGCAAAATTTCAGATAGTTTTTCTGCATATTCTGGTGTTGCATTATACAAAACAACATCGCCATTTTCATCACGCTTGCCCAGTAATATATACTCAATCATCAATTGACGATTATGCAGGTCTGTGAAACGCCATGCAGCATCCATAACCTCACTAATTTTATACTTGTTATTTATCGGCATAATTTGACTGCGTAATTCATCTGTTGGCGCATGCAGCGATATAGCCAAGTTTATTGGTCTGCCCCACTCTATCAACCTGTTTATCCCAGGAACAATGCCGCATGTTGATACAGTAATTCTGCGCCAACCAATTCCCATTTGTGAATTTGCGCGTTCAATAAAGTCAATAACATTTTCTGTATTTTGTAATGGTTCGCCAGTTCCCATAATAACAATATGCGACACATCGTTATTGTTTGCGTCGCCATTTGGGCGAATTGGCTTGTCTGTGAATTTATCACCACGCAGTTCCCATTGTGCAACCAGAATTTGTGCGTAAATTTCGTTCGCTGTTAAATTGCGTTTTAATCCTAATAATGTACTTGCGCAGAATTTACATCCCATCGCACAGCCAGCCTGTGAACTGACGCAAACACTGTTTCCGTATGTAGTTCGCATTAAAACACATTCAATCTGTTCGCCATCTGTCATTTCCAGCAAGAATTTAGTTGTTTCGCCGTCGGATGATTCCAGTTTTTTTACAATTTTTAATGGCAGTGTTTGTGCGTTGTTATCTAAATCAATACGCAGTTTTTCCGGAATGTTTTTCATCACAGAAAAATCAGGCGCACCACGATTTAGCCATTCGCGAATTTGCTTTGCGCGAAATCGTGGTTGCCCCATATCTGCCAAATGTTTTTCAAGTTCTGCGTCTGTAAAGTTAAATAATACTGGTTTCATAGTTTATATCTGTCATCGTTTATTACAATAACTGCCTTGCGTCGCAGTTGTTTTAATTGTTGGTCTGCCAAGAACATTGCTTGTTTATATTGTGCGTTTTGTTTAATGATAGTATCAAGATTTTTATATTCACTGGTCTTTTTTGTGCTGCATACCAATAAAACAGTATTGTCTTGAACAGGCGACCATGTAAGGTTGGCAAGTCCTGCCACGCGTTCACGAATATCAGCAGATAATTCGTATTGCAATGCAGTAAATTTCTGTGGCATACCACCTAAATTTTCAGCGATTTTTATTGCATCATCACAAGACTTTGGTTTAGTTAAGTGTTTTGCAATGTCGCTTGGGATATCTGTTAAACGAATAATTGTCATTTCAATCGGCAATCCATGTTCGCGTGCCAGGTTTACTTTTTCTGCATTTATATCTTCGTTTGATACATCAACGGTCGGCAGTATTGTACGCCCGACAACAATCTGCCATGCGATTTCTGCACGCAGCGCATTTTTTGCCATCTCTATTTCTGATTTTGATAAATCGCCAAGATTCATTTTTTTGAATTCTTGATCAACAGTTTTATCGTCTGGTAACGCGTTAAAGTTTCCTGCATAAGATATTTTTATATTATCATCAATAATGCTTTGCAGTGCCACGCGACGATTGTCAGTTGATGTTTTTCCTTGTTTTGCCATCAGTTTTGTTCGTGCAGTAATATCTGTGTCTGTTATTGGTGTTCCATTTATGTTCGCAACAACAGACGCCCCAAACACAGGCATTATAAACATTACCAAAACGAACATAGTTAAAAATTTACAGTATTTCATTTTTATTCCTTATGTTTTTATCAGTATTGTTGACCATCAATTGCCATACCAAATTTAAACTGAAAAGTAGTGTTTCCGACATAGTCATATTTTCTTGCATTGTCACGACGATATTGTGCAGAGATATAATAACAAGGATGATTATAAAATAGACCGCCTGTGTGGCTTTGGAATGCTTCAGACTCAATGTTATAAATACCACTCCATCTGGCGGTTAATCTTTCAGATAATTTTACGCTGGCACCAATTACAGCTTCGTGAACATCTTCCATTCCTGTTTGTGTTTCGTTCAAGTTTTCAGACCAAATATGCCCTATATTTAAATAGACTCCTTTTTGTCCGATGTTTGCAGATGTTTCCATATGGCTAAGTGCAAATGTTTCTTGATTTAATCTGAACCTAGATGCAAAACGTAACCATTTTGCATTATTGTAACTGATGCGTCCTACATAATCAGACAAACCGTTGCGGAATCCGCTGTTTTCATTTACAATTTCTTTGTCTGTAAAGTCATATGATTGCCCCAGGAAAATTTCAAAACTTTTGCCTTTGTTGTTATATGCGTACCAACGCGCGCCATAGTCTGCATATGTCCCATTTTCCCACAAATCAAAGCCTGCAAAACGATTGTCAGAAAATAATGTTGTGTCTGTCAACACTGTTCCTGCGGAATCATTGTTTAACAAGAATCCAGCTTCGTCCATTTTTCGCATAACAGTAATTCTGGCGCGTGGTTCGATGACCTGGGTCCATGTTTTTGTTGGTTTAAACAATGGCAACCCCCATTCTAAATATCCGCTTGGTAAAAATCTGCTTTTTACACCAGAATACACAGAATTATCAATCATTTTTGTGTTGTTAAAATTATATAAATCATATCTGGCAGATACATTGGCGGTCAATCTGTTCCCGCCCCACAGTGTCCAAGGTGTAGTAAGCTGTATATCACCAATCATGCGTTGTGATGACGTTCCATCGCCAGAAATACCAAGTATGTCAGCGGCAAATGTTGCATATGTTTCACCAAAAATTGGTGCGGTTTGATGTACAGCACGAATGTTTGGTAAAATATTACCATCTGGTACGGCGTATCTGCTGGAACGTTCGCGCAATTCTTGGAAAAAGTGCGCGTCCGCAACGGCATAACTGCTTTGACCAAAGATTTCTATTTTTGCACCAGAGTCAAGATAAGGTTGCGAATCATAAAATCCATATTTTTGCAGATATGTTTTATCTGATGTGCGTTCCAAGAATATTGTTGCACGCGCATTGTCACCCAGTTCAATAACATCATCATTAAATATATGCCAACGATTTTCACCTGCTTTGTTTCGTGTGAAAGAACCACGGGTTCTAAATTCTGCATGATTTGTATTTAAACGATGTTCCGCCTGAAATAATGGGTTTTCTTGGGTCAGATATGAAAATGTAAATGTCATATCGTGTGTATCAGATAGTGACAAATAAAAAGGTATATTTATCTGTGTTCCCATCTTATTTGTTGAACCCATATCAGGCATCAATAAACCAGTTTTATATTTAACACTTGGGTCCGGCATCTGAAGGTACGGGAACCAAAATACAGGCAAGTCATACACATAAAACACAGGGCTGACGAAATACATCATACGTTCGTCCATATTGTGTGTAAACTTTTTTGCCCATATTTCCCATGCTTCGCCATAAGAATCACAGTCTGCACATGCGGTAAACAGTGCGTCTTTTGCGATTGTTATACTGCCGTCACGCACGATGTTTTTTGATTCAACATATATATGATGTCCCAGCCATAATTGTATATCGTTTCCTGAAATGTTTTCGCCCTTGGAAGACATATACGAATCAACCAATGTTAAGCGTTGACCTGATTTATTTGTAATTTCTGTGTTGCCGACAGTTTTTATTTCTTCGGATTTTACATTATATTCAATTTTGTCAGCAATGATTGTTTTTGGTTCGTTCACATCAAGCCCTAAAGCGTACGCTTGGGCGATAATGCAGAAATATGCAATAAAAGATAATTTTAATTTTTTCATTTTTTCGCCAACTGCATCATTATTAAACCAAAAGTTAAAATTAAACCAAGTGCCAATAATACAAATTCTGACAAACTGCCAATCATATTAGACAAAGACATATATATTGCCATAACGGCCGCCATTGATGCCACCGCCATTACTGGTGCAAAGCTGGCCCTGCGACGCAATAATGATGAACGCAACAGTATCGTTGCACATAATGCGGCTAGAATCAAATTCATAAAAGGACCAAGGAATCTGTTGCACAGTTCAGATAAAATCATTTTGTGTTGTTTTTTTGTTTTGGCATCAAATGCGACATGTAATAAACTGCGTGTTGGTATTCGTCTGACACGGAAAGAGTTTTCGTTGCCTTTTTCAACCACATTTAAATCCATGTCAAAAGTATCAAATGTACCGGTCACTTTTTGTTTGCCCGTTGATTGTAATGCGCCATTTGTCATAACCAGCGACAATCCGCGTGGCGTTGTAACTAATTTGCCTTTTTCTGCAAATATTGTGTTTGTGGAACTTTTTTTGCGCGTATCAGACAACATAACTTGACTAAGGTCATGATCAGATACTTTGTCTACATATACAACAAGACCTTTAGATATTTCTGTAAATGCGCCCTCTTGCAATTTCATATGTGCCATACCATATTTTAGGTTCCATTGCATGTCATAGAATAATGATTGGCTTTGTGGTACAATCCAAATTGTTAAAATCAGATTTAATATAGTCAACAATAATCCCAATCGTAATGCAGGACGAGCAATCTGTGACGGCGATAAACCTGATGCAGCCATAACAGTAATTTCATTATCTGCAATCATTTTGTTATAGACAAATATAACCGCGATAAAACACACAAAAGGCACAACAATCGATGCAATAAACGGAATCATTAATGCTGTTAAACCGATAAAATCACCTAAATCAATACCGTATTTTAACAAGAATTTCATCATGGACATGATTTGCATCATCCATGCCAAACCTGTTAAAACCAGTAACAGCATCACAAAAATTGCCACCAGTTGCCGCGAAAAATACCGTTTCAGAATATTCATAACATACGCAGTATAGAATATAAATTCACCCTTTTCAAGGCATAGATGCCAGTATATTATTTTCTATTTCTAATAATTTTAATAAGTGTTTTGGTATTATTTTTTGCAGATGACCATAAATTTTTGGCGTCATTTTGAAGAGTTGTTCCCATCTCATAAGATATTTTGCCACCCATTTCTGTTGCGAAATCAGATGCTTTTTTCGCCAGCCACCATGTTAATGCAGATAATAATACTGTTGTCCAAAAGTTTTGGCTTTCTAAGTTCGGTATCATTGATATTTTATCGATTGTTATAATGTTTGACAGCATAGCGGCACAAACTGCAATGATGACAGACATTGCAACAAAGTGTATCGCGGCCCCCACGAAACGAGATACTTGTGCGCTTAATGATTCAGCGTTAAACAATTTTAAAAATCCATTATATATATTTCCTGCAATGCCTTTATATGTTGTTTTTGATGTTGCTTCTGCGATTGCTGTAAATGGCAACATTATGATACCCAAGAACAGGTCTGCAATAACACCAAATGCAATAAAAGCATATTTCCATGACAGATATAAAAAACCACCTATGAAACCAAGACC
>JAZOUE010000128.1:0-9712 GCA_045658045.1 Candidatus Enterousia sp. | reverse complement strand
AACAAAGTTATACTGCACAAATTGGATTGGGCTGGAATTTATCGTCTTATGTCCGCACAGAATTGGATTTCCAAACAACAACTTTGAATTTCCACAAATTGGATGATTTGCGTGCAAATTATAATATGTTTGGTGGTATGTTGTATTTTGACCTGGCACGCAGATATGTGTTATCTGGCGACATTACATACAACAGAAAATTTGTACCATTTATGGGCATTGGCGCATCAATTGGCACATACGAATTCCAAGGCACAGATGGATCTGATGGTATGGTTATTGCCGCCCCACGTGCTGTATTGGGCATGAATATTATGTTGGGCGACTTAATCGGCGTTGACATTGCGTATCAGTATCAAATGCTGATTGGCAATGGGTTTGGCTGGGGCGCCGACAATGGTGGCGTAAACGGCATCAGCAACCTAATGGCAACCATACGTGCAAATTTCTAGGCAAAGGTTATAAGAAATGAATATGAAAACATTATTATTTGGCGCAATTGTATCAGTTATACCAATGCTGGCAAATGCAGAACTGATATACAGGGTTGAACAAGAACAATTTTCACAATCCGAATCGCATAACCAAACCTTGGCACAGCAACGTCGCTTTTACATTGGTGGTTATTATAACTTTAATATGTGGTCTGACTTCACAGACAGTAACAACACACTTTTAAATGGCGATGACACGTCTTCTTTTGATATTGTGGCCGGTATCCGCCTGTACGATATTTTTAGGGTCGAAGCCAACTATATCAAAACAGATGCAAAATATGATGCATTTTCAATTGATGGCAATACATTTATGTTAAATGCCATCTTTGACGCCAGAATTGACAGTCCATATCGTATATTTAAATCCCAAATATTAGTACCATATGTTGGTTTTGGTGCCGGCGCATCATGGAACAAAGCAGATAATGGAATTGACCTAAAATCCAAGATTTCACCTGTACTATCAGCAATTGCAGGTATCAGCGTTGAATTCAACAGCATATTCGCACTGGATTTCGGATATAAATATATGTATTTAATGGACGGTGACACAGATACAATCACGGACTTTGCACCAAACGCGCATCAGTTCCGTGCTGGCGCACGCATACATTTTTAACAAGAAAACAATATGAAAACATGTCCTTTTTTTGGTAAATGTGGCGGATGTAAATACGATTTTACATCATCCGAATATCACATCAAGAAATTATCAGAATTGCGTGGCATTACACCAACCGATTCGCCAATTTGGATTAAACACGGACTTCGTCGTCGTGCAGACTTTTGTTTCAGCCCAAACCGATTCGGTTTTTTTGAATCAAAGACCAAGAATATTATCGCAATCGATTCGTGTCCGAATCTGATACCGGAAATAAACGCAATATTGCCACAAATGCAGAAATTACCATGGTGTGGTTCTGGTGCCTGCCTGATAACACTGTGCGATAATGGCATCGATATCGCAATAACATCTTCTGTACCATACGTTACCCCAGAATTTAGGAATGCGGCGATAAAGCTGCCTGCGATTCGCATTACATGGAACGATAAAGTCATCCACGAAACCGCAAAACCCATTGTTACATTTGGCGACACTGCTGTTGAATACCCACCAAACGCATTTTTACAACCCAGTACCCACGGCGCAAACGCCCTGCGTGAACAGGTTATAAAACACGCAAACGGATTTAACACGGTTGCAGATTTATTTTGTGGATTAGGGAACTTTACATTTGCGCTGAACGCAGACGGATTTGACATTGTCGGCACAGGTGTAAAACGCGACCTGTTTACCCACCCATTGACGATTGGAATGTTGCAAGCATATGATTGTATTGTAATGGACCCACCACGTGCAGGCGCATTGGCACAATGTGAAATACTGAAATCCAGCAACATAAAACGCATAATATATATATCATGCAACCCAAACACATTCAAACGGGACGCAGCAGTCTTGGAATCAGACAAATATAAAATCACAACATTGATACCAGTTGACCAATTCACAGGCAGCAAGCACTGGGAAATATTTGCAGTATTTGATATAAAAGAATAACTTTTATTATTGAAAAAGCGATAAATCTGTCTAACAATAAACGCATAATTCAACAGGGGAAAACAATGCCAAACATCTATCGTTTTTTACTAAAAACACTGTGTTTTAGTGTTATTATAACGATAACTATGACTAATGGGCAATGTCGCCAAGTAATAAACAACGGATGCTTGGCATGCTGGTGTACTGACATGGACAGTTGCATCTACGAATACGAAAACGAAAAACTATGCGCGGAAGGAGAAACCCCAGATCTTTACAACGGTGCTTACAAATGTACTTATGACGAAGTTAAACAATTCTGTGCTGGATACGGTTGCGAACTTTCGTGCACAAACGAAGATGCATTGGGATGCACAAATTGGAAATGCACCGGATGTACTGCCACAGATAATGGGGAAATACAACAGTGTGAAACAGGCGGTGCAAACCAGAGAATACAGTTATAAACCAACAAATGGTTCTTGCGGCACTTGTTACAATGCATATTATAGCGAAGGTTGTTGTCGCCCACGTGAGATAAAGGATACGTGCGATTACAATTATAAATATAAAAACAACGGTTTTCCCACAAGTTTATGGCCAGAACAACAATGTATAGCTAGCGAGACAGATATTAAAAACACAATATCAGTTACATGTGCCAATGAATACTATATAATCCCCGGCTACACTACTGTAGGATTTAAAGTAGAAACTGGGCAAAAATATGACTGGAGTGACGACAAAATAGAAATAACTGATTGTAGTGGTTGCTCAACAGAAAAATGTAAACCACAAACCCCAACCTCTTGCTATAATAGTGACATCAACTGTTTATCCGAAGAAAAAAATGGCAAAAATTTGAAATACGAATGGATTCAGTGTAAACGAAACGACCCCAACAGCTGCGGTTTCTCATCAACAGATGACTTATATAAAAATAAGATCAAGACCCATGCAGATAATACATATGTTAGACAAAAATTTTATGACTACGATACAACCAAACAATCTTGCTCAATAACATGGGGAGAAATAGACTGTGCAACCGATGGATACGAATTAAACACAGAAAATATATGTGTAGCATGTCCTGCTGGCACATACGCAGAATATGCTACAACAGACGGAGTACGTAAACGCAAATGTAAAAATTGCCCCAAAGGCAATAGTACTTTCACAGATGACAACAAAGATGGAATCATTGACAAATTTACAACCGGAAACACATCCCAATCAAATTGCAAACCATGCCCTGCTGGTTATATACAAATAAGCACCACAAGAAAATGCTCAAAATGTGCCGAAGGTACCTACAACAGCCTCAAAGGACAATCGAATACAACAAACACATGTCCATACACATGTCCTACAAATTTCACGACAGATACCGAAGATTTAAACGATTCTATACAAAAGTGTTACATCAATCCGACAGTAAAACTTTCTGATTCGCTGGGTACAATTACACTAAGTGAAGAAATCGGAAGCCGAACAAAATTATATTATCAATAAAATCCCCCGCATGGGGATTTTTTTATGCGCACATCCATATCATACTGCTTTCCTCTCTTGTCATCCCTACATTCCTCTCTTGTCATCCCTGCGAAGGCATGTTTTGTCATTCCTGTGAAGGCAGGAATAGGGTCTATAAAATTTACAATATTCAAACATGTGTAATATGTGTTATTTTGGCTCGCTACGCTCACACTGTATAGACCCACTCCTGCCTACGCAGGAGTGACAAAGAGTCGTTTTTTCCTGCCCACCATACCCTTACCATCATTCCCGCGAAGGCGGGTCGCAGACAGTCTTTCTTTTGTCCCTGCGGGGCAATGGATATCCACCTGCGTGGGTATGACGACCGTTTTTTCTTTTTTTTGTCACGCCAATCGTAGGCATTTTTTGTCATTCCTGCGAAGGCATGTTTTGTCATTCCTGCGAAGGCAGGAATAGGGTCTATGAAATTATGGTGTTCGAACTTGTACAATGTTCGTTTTTGGTTCGCGTTGCGAACACTATTTAGACCCACTCCTGCCTACGCAGGAGTGACAAAGGGGACGCAGGAGTGACAAGGGGGTGTGTTTCCCCCTGCCCCCACATGGCAAGAATAACAAAAAAGCAATAAAAAAACCGCCATACGGCGGTCTTTTATTAACGTGAATAAAATTCAACAACCAATTCTGGGAACATTTGTACAGGATATGGTACGTCTTCAAATGCAGGTACACGAACAAATGTCGCTGTAAAGTTTGCACTGTCAACAGACACATAGTCTGCAAAATTGCGTTCCGCAGATTCCAATGCCAATACAACCAATGGCATCTGTTTTGCTTTTTCACTGACTGTGATAACATCGCCTGGTTTCACCTGATAAGAAGCGATTTTAACACGTTTGCCATTTACATTGATGTGACCATGGCTAATCAACTGACGTGAAGAGAATACAGTTGGCGCCAATTTTGCACGATATACAACTGCATCCAAACGACGTTCCAACAAACCGATTAAGTTTTCTGGGGCGTCGCCCTTCATATTAACAGCTTCCAAATAATATTTATGGAATTTCTTTTCGCCAACATTACCATAATAACCCTTTAATGTTTGTTTTGCACGCATCTGTTTTGCGTAATCAGATGAGTTACCACCGCGTGCTGTTGGGCCATGCTGACCAGGTTTATATTTACGTTTGTTAAATGGAGACTTTGCCTGACCCCACAAGTTTACGCCCAAAGAACGAGCGATTTTCAATTTACGTGTGCTACGTTTTGCACCAGCTCTTGCCATTTTTATTTTCCTTATGTTTTTTTGGTTTTTCGGTGCCAGATATTTTACAGAATCCTTATCACTGATGGGACCAAAATGCACCATCAACTAATCAGTTCTGATTACCCAGCGAGGCACAGTTTATAGTGTTTTTTATAAAAAATCAAGTAATTTTATAAAAATACATACAAAAAATCCCAAGAAAAGCACGCTTTCTTGGGATTCGATGTCTTTTATTTCTTAGTTTTCGTTACCACCAAGGTTTAAACCATGACGCTGTAACATAGCAACAACATTAAACACCTCTTCAGGGTTGCGATTAAAACGGCCCTGCTTTTGTTGCAGAGTTAATGTAGCTGTTTCAAATTTTTTTACCATATCTGTCATTTCAAACGCCTTTTTAAACATCTCTCTGACAAGGCAAACATACACGAATAAAAACTTTTTGTCAAGTAATTATTACAAATATATTTTCCTTGTTTTTATTGAACGGATACCTCTTCGATAGAAACCGCCATTGGGGCTGGTTTTGCATCTTCGGTATAGTGAACTTCTTTGACAACACGAACACGACGATTTTCCGCATTTGGTGTATTATCTGGTGTTGGCACTGCCAATCCCTGTTCGCCCGCAGACACTGCAACAATCTGGCTGGCAGGAATTCCATATTCAATCAGCATCTTTTGTACTGCTTCGGCACGACGACCGCCCAATGCATAATTATAATTTTCTGTTCCCATTGTATCAGTATGACCAACCACAGAAACCTTGATATTTTTATTTTCCTGGGTCGCAGATGCCAATTTCTTAATCAGTTCTTGATATTCCGGTTTGATAATAGATTTATTAAAGTCAAATCTAACTTCAAACACTTCTTCCATAACGTGCTGTTTTGGTTCCAATGGGATTTGCTGTACCTTTATCATTGTTTTTTCGCCATTTGCCGCCTGCAATTCATCCAAGCGAGCATTTATCGCCATCAATTCAGAACGCATTGCCATCATCATATTGATAAATTCTTCACGTGTTACCAATTCATCACTAATTTGTGGAATTTCAGGTAATTCTGGTGGTTCTGGCAAAACAACCTGACAAGGTTCACAATTATGTTCAACAACACATTCTTGATATTCCTGTTCATGTTGACATTCCTGACAGGCCGGACAAGATGGACATGGCTCTGATTGTATTCCAGCTGTTTCTGTAACAACAACCAAACCTTCTGGACCAGACTTTTTATTCATTGTCTTGTTTACAGTCTTGTCGCCACCATAAATATTCTGATTGAATATCAATGGCTGAACTGGTTCAGGCTTAATCAAATGTTCTGGCACATTAACATTATTTACAATGATAACACCTTCGCGTGCATCACCACGTACCAACATCATATTACGTGTATCTGGGTAATATTTTTCTGTTGTAGTTTCTTCTATAATTGCAGCAATCTGCTTTTGTCCAGCAGGTTTCACTTCTTTTTTAACTATTTTACCACCCTGACAATCACGCAATGCGACAATTGTTTTTTCAAATCTTTCACGACATTGTTGTGCGGTTGCAACCTGACCACTGGCAGATGCAGACAACCAACAATCAAATTTCGCCTGTGCCTCTGCCGCCAATTCAGGATTCAAATATGATGCATCATTTTTCAACAATTCCATTAATTCATTATAAGCAGTATATAAATCAAATGAATCTTGTTCATTTTCAACCGGCCAGCTATCTAATGATTCTGGGAATGGCACCTCGCCCGAGAAGGCAGCAACAGCCTTGTTTGCAAACAATTCACCCATTTCAGAATAACCGCTGGTACGTGCATTATAAATCGCATAAGAACGATAATTCATTGCCAACTGATTCAAGAAAGAATCCTGATGTGGTGCCGAATAAACATCCAAAGATTCAATATAATCAACTGTTGGTGTTACCACAGGCCCTGAATATTGTTCAGAACCATTAGTCTGCGTACAACCAGACAACGCAACAACCGCCAATACAGGCATAACCATTGATATAACCCATGTGGCAACGCAAGATTTATTTTTCATCTGCTCTATCCTTCCTTATTTTTATCGTATTATACGATTTTTATACAAACTAGTAAAGTGGAAAAAACAAAGTAATTAATTCGCCAACAACTTTCCTGCAATATCGGTCAAGCCTCCCAAAGACTGCATTCCACCACTGCCCAACGAGCCTGACATACCACTAACAATATCTATAACTGATGCGGAATTTGTTTTTTGTCCTAAACTACCAATAGTAGTTGTCACAAAATCGCCCCACAACGCTTTCTTTCTAGCACTAATTTTTGCATAAGAACATTTTTCTATTTTTGCCATCAAAGCAGTTGCTAATTTTGCTTCATCGCTTGGCATATAATCAACATCTGTAAAGTCGACTAAATTAAACACATCATATATATTTGAAACTTGTTTTCTATATTTTTCAGCACACCCACTAATCGTCCCATTTGAACAATAATAAGTACTAACAGCCTTTGGAAACCCGTACCAAACTGTATCTTCATCTGCAGCTGATCCAAACCAATCATAGCAAATCATATCGGTTTCATTTGTATCTGCCGCGATACGAACAGAAGCCTCATAACCACCACTTGACTCATCACAAGGCTGCATTTTTAATCTACCTTCTACTTCTTTTACATTTGCAGCGCCTGTTTTGGCCCACTCTTTAATAATCTTATTAACAAAGTTAATTTCAGCACTACTTGGTATACACTCTGCGGTTAATTCTTTTTGTTGTTGATTCAAGGCTTGTACACTCGTAACCAAACCAACAACCGTAGGCAATAAATTTCCCCCAACATTTTGGGCAGATACCTCTTGCTTAGCCACAGGCGCCGCCTTTTTAATTGTCACAGCACCGGCCGTATTATGCACAGCCAACAAGCATCCTATAAAAAGAAGTAGTTTTTTTCTCATCTCTCTTGGGGATTATTATAACATAAAATTCACAACAGATAAATATAAAAATTGCATTTTTATTCTTGTCGGTCTAAAATACGCATATGCAAACAAGCAAAAGACATTTTATTATACAGTCAAAACATCGTCGCCTGAAACGATTGTGGCAATTCTTTTTTACAGGCTGGGGCCTTGTCATGATTGCGTCATTGATTGCGGGTTCTCTGTTTACCAAGCAATTATTATGGACACCAATATCCGCTATAAATATGAGCGATATTGTTACAAACCAATTCAAAATGTCCAACGCATCCTTTGTAGGCACAGATAAAAATGGACAACCTTTTAAGTTAAACGCAAAAATTGGCTATCAGGAATATGAAAATCCTGATATAGTATTTATGGAAACTGTTTCTGGAAAAATCAATCGCATCAGCGATGGCAAGGTTATTACAGACAATATAACCGCGAAAACAGGACAATACAACCAAACAAAACAAACTGTTACACTGATTGGCAACGTCCATGTTGATTCCAGCAATGGCGATAAAATAAGAACAAAAGAACTGGTGATAAAATTATGAAACAATCTGAATTGCGCGTTGAACATTTATCAAAATCATACGGCAAACGTATGGTCATCAAAGATGTATCATTATATGCACGTCAGGGCGAATCGGTCGGCCTGTTGGGACCAAACGGTGCTGGAAAAACAACCGCATTCTATTGTATTACAGGTCAGTTGGCTGCTACGGGCGGTCAAATATTCTTAAATTCCCAGGACATAACACATTTGCCCTTTTATCAACGCGCCAGATTACATATCGGTTATCTGCCCCAGGAAAATAGTGTATTCCGTGGCCTGACCGTTGAACAGAATATTATGGCAATACTGGAAGTTGTCGAACCAGATAAAAAACAACGCAAAAAGAAATTAGATTCTTTATTAGAAGAATTTTCAATTTCCAGCTTGCGTCACAGTCCGGCCACTGCATTATCAGGTGGCGAACGCAGACGCGTTGAAATTGCACGTGCATTGGCAGACAATCCAAAGTTTATATTATTGGACGAACCATTTGCAGGCATCGACCCAATCGCGGTAAATGAAATTCGCAGTCTGGTATCACAATTAAAAAACCGTGGTCTGGGCGTAATTATTACCGACCATAACGTTCGTGAAACATTGGGCATTACAGACCGCAGTTATGTTTTACACGATGGAAAAATATTAAAACACGGCACCACAGACGAAATCATCCAGGACGAAATGGTAAAAAAAGTATATCTGGGCGAAGATTTCGTTATGTAAAATTTATTTGTAACTATTATTCCAACAAAAAATTTTATTCACACTATCCCTTGATAAAGCATCAACATTAGATGTGGCTATAATTTATGCCACCACTATCTACTAGTCACTTACACTAACCACTAAAAAATCCCCCAACGGGGGATTTTTACATTGGTATATCTTCACATGTCGGACCTTGGGAATTATTAGAACAATCCATCTGTACTTTGCGCGCATTTATACCCTTTTTATCCACATTACATGTTTCAATATGCGTTGTTGTACATACATGACACATTCTTGTCTCGCGCGAAAAGACAGATGTAACTTCACGCATCATACCACCGCCTTTGACAACAACTTCGCCTTTTTTATTCTTCATTTCAAAACCATCTTTTTCCTCATACGAACCACCATTGGCCGTCAAATACTTGTTTTCTAAACCCGCAGCGATTTCATATTTAATCGCCATTGGTTCTGCTAATTCACTGGAAGTTTCAAGCATTTTAGAAGAAGAACGAGTTTCACTTGATGACGCGATTTTATGACACATATATTGCGCCAAGTCTAAACTAGCATCACGGGTACCTTTTGCAATTTCTTCAGCTAACTTTTTATTATAGTTTTGTTGCGCCTTGCTTAATGCAGATACCGCAATTTGCACCTTGTATTGATCCAACATACG
>JAZOUE010000127.1:0-4841 GCA_045658045.1 Candidatus Enterousia sp. | reverse complement strand
TTTCTGGTACTATTTCTGTAACAGGTTCTGCAACAACGACTGGTGTTTCCTGTGTATTATCTGTAACATCTTCAATTGCAGTGTCACAATCAACCGGCACGCCAAATAAAATAGTGTCTTTATCCAAGCCAAGCGTTGTCTTTACTTCTTCAAACGCAGCGCGGATTTGCGCCATTTCAAACAATTCGCCACCAGAAATATAAATAATTTTTGTTTTCATAAATTAATCCCCCACAACTATGTCAGATATTATATCACATTTTAAGGTTGAACGCATATAAAAAATGTCTTAAAGTGTAAATATGTCCGATTTAAAAGAACAAATTTTTCACGAATTGTCATTACTGGAAGATGCCGCCGCACGCCTGCGCGGAACTGCGATACACGCCGGCAAACAAACTGATTTAGAGGTTGCAATCCTAACCGAACAGGTAAAAAATCTGCGGGACAAAAATGCACGCGCAACAGAAATGATTGATAAATCTATAAATATATTAAAAAAGTTGAAAAAATGAGTGTTGTTTCAATTCCAATTGTAAATAAAAATTATCCTATGGGCTGCGAAGACGGTCAGGAAATGCGTCTGATTGAACTGGGCAAAATGGTTGACGCGCGCGCCCGTCAGATTCTGGATAAAATTGGTCCGTTACCTGAAAACTCATTACTGGCGACACTATGTATTGTTATGGCAGACGAATTAAAAAGCCGACCTGCCCCCGCCGCAAACGAGGCTGAGTTAAAAGAAATCTTGGCACGCATACGTGAAATCAAACATAAAATATCCCAGTAAAAACTGGGATTTTTTTAATTTTGATGCGGAATTACCGTTAGATCATTGTAGAAAGACAAGAATCGTTTACCCGTACCACAATAAAATTTCTGTAAAGAATCCTTGTACTCACGAACAGCCGCAACCCAACGTTCATCAATTTCTGTCTGCGCACCTTGATACGCAGTAAACGCGCCTGCTGCACCACCGATTCCTGCGCCTGTTAATGTTCCCTTTAGACGCGCCTTGTTATTAAGATCGATAATACCACCATCTTCGGTTTCTAAATACATTGGTAAAAACTTTTCTATATTTGCGTATTCTGTCGCCAAATCCGTTGCCTTGCCGTTACCTTCACGACCAACAACCCTTTTATTAGCAGACATAAGTTCTTTTTTCAGTCCATTTTCCCAATCTTTTTGTTTATAACCAAAAGCTTTATCTTCAACATCAACAATCATTGCAGGAACGCGTTTTTCAATCAATTTGCCATCTACAATTTCAACATATTGATGCGATTTTTTATTTTCACTGCTACAATCCTCAAAATTATCACTTTTTTTCATGATGTTGCCATCAAGACAATATTTTTGAACACCACTTTTTTCCACCCAACCACTAATGCTATACACATCTTCAATAGTATGGGCACCTTGATGATTATCATAACCCTTAACCTTTCCACCACCAACCATACCCATTGAACAATTTTTGTATCCTTTATCACAAACCCTAAAGTTATGAATGTCTGATACGGATACAAACATTGTTTTATCATCAGCTGCTGTGTCACTCTCTTTTTCTACATAGCCCCACAAACAAGAATATTCTTGTTCATCGACAACACATGGTTCTATACGCAGAACACCATCACCACCAGTTACCATATTTCCAACAACCGCACCAGCAGCAGCATTCACACCCGTAGACAGAATCATATCACCTGCAACCTTGCCCGAATAAGAACTGGCAGCCATAAGACCTGCACCACCAACTGCACCAATCACAGTACTGGTTATTTTATCTTTGCCACCACCAAACACGCCATCTTTACCAACTTCGTTCTTACCAGCAATATTACCGCCCAGACCACCCAATACAGCACCACTGATAATTTTTATCGCCGCATTTTGTTTCTGTTCTTCATTCATTACCGCAATAACATCTGCAACTTCGGGCTGGGCATCTGCAGGAAATTCTACGGTACCCGCATCATCCAATAACGCCCATTCTGGAAAATTAGAAACATTGCAATCAAAGGTATCACCCGCAGCTAAATTAGCACGAGCCAAGGTAGTATATTCTTTGCCATCTTTGGGTATCATAACACGCAACTCAACAACAGATGTACATGTTTCAGATGTTCCGGCCATCATACCAATTGTTGGCTTTGTCCATTCAAATTCTCCGTTTGGATAAATCATTGAACAGCGTTCCAAATCTTCAATCGTCGCCCCAGCACTTTCGTCACCGTTATAAATTTTTTGTGCTAATTCTTGGTTTGGGACATTAATAGGTAAATTTAATTCCTGTTCTTCAGTTTGTTGCGTACCAGATGTCCCTTGGTAGCGCATAGCATTTACTTGTTGATACGCCTGTGCATTATTACGTGCAGCATTACCAACACGAATGGCAGCATCACCACCCAATGGCAACATACCAAGCGCAACAAAAACAGAAAAAAAACCAAACTGACTGTATTTCATATTCTCTCTCTTATCAAATACAATTGTCGACATTGCTTAGAACTGCAATCTTAGTCTAAGACCAACATCGACCAATCCCAATCTGCCACTTTCATACCAGTTTGTATAATGAAACACACTGTCATACGGTGCAGGATATTCGCCACCCGCACCATCGCCAAGCATTTCAACCTGAGACAAAACAATACTGCCTGATGTCTTAACCTGGCCCAGATTTGCATAACGAACAAAGAAATCCATTTTTAAGCCACCTTGCAACTCTGTCGTCACACCACCTTCCAGCATAAACGCTAATTCTTCGGTTGTACCGCCGTTATGATACGCGATAATATCTGTAATCCCTGTCAGTTGTCCTGCAGCAGCATAACTTGGGTCTTCTACTATGGCATAAAAAGTATTATCATACACCGCATAATCCGCAATCGTATTCAAAGATATACCAACACCCGCACCAACATATGGGCGCAACGAACCGCCAGCCAGAAAACCAGTAAACGAGTCAATATTATAATACACATTTAACATGGTCGTATTCGCAGTAATCGCACCGCCATCAACCTGTGCAGGTATCATACCACCTGTACCATCAGATGTCTGAACAGTATCAGGATACGACAAACCAGAATAACGCAAATAAGAAAAATCAACACGAACATCATTATTGATTGCCGCACCAACAGAAATCTGCAATGGAATAATTGTATCAGAATGAAAATCTGCACGCTCAAACGCACCAGGAACGGTGTATGCCTCAGCCTCGCCGGCGTAATCAGCCTCCATCCCGCCCATCAAAGATGCATTATACGCAACAGACAAACCAACATATAAACCACTGTCTGCCAATCTGTCATAATCAGCAGGCTGATAATATTGACGACCCGCCGTTGTCTGAGATGACCCCACACGTGGCAACGCACCAGTTATACGCGTCGGCTGAGCTGCAACGACATTATTCGCATACTGTGGATACATAACCATACCATTATTCGCCACAGCAGGCTGCACCATACGATTATTTGCAGCAGGCATATAACCACCTTGAACCATTGGTTGTGCGCCCTGATAATTTTGATAAACCGGATAAGCCGCACCCGCCACACACGGCAGCGCCAGCAAAACACCCGTCAAAACGGCAGAAATCTTTGATTTTATCATGCCTTTCCCATTATTCCTTTTGTGATATTATATCATTTTTTGCCCCCAGGTGCAAGTGCTTGTATAAAAAATCCCGCCAGGGTGGCGGGAATTTGTCCAATATAATTATTTTATTTATTTATTTTTTATTCAATTTAGAACTGAACATTCAAACGAACACCCAATTCCGCTTTGACATCTGTGCCATTTTGTGACTGATCATGTGCAGTGTCGAATGTATATTCACCATATACAGCAACCTGTGTTGTGTCAGTCATCTGATATGCCGCAGACAGACCCAATACATATTCATCGAATCCATCGTCCATATCTTTTACTTTTGTTAACAAACCATCTACCAACATTTGTTGAACAGCGGTCGCAGGCATACCAGCAACAGTTGACAACAAAGGTGTATTCAAACTTGTCGCCAAACCATCAACACCATTGTCTGCGTGGTGTTTATATGTAAAACCAGCACCAAATGACCATTTGTCGTTCATTTGATAGAATGCTTTTAAACCTGCATTAACCTCGGTCGTGGATTTCAAATCAACAGATATTTCGGACGGGAAGCCCAATGCTGTTAACGTTGTTCTATCTAAAACCCCCAATGCAGTCTCTGTGTTAATTGAAACTAATTCAATACTGTTGTTGTCGTTGCCGAATGTGCGCAGAACTTCTGCAAATGCAGCAACGCTGAATTTATCAAACTGTTTACCAAATTGTGTTCCAACATGGAAACCCCAACGGCCGTTTGAATAATTATCGTAATCAAAACCCTTGTCTGTATAAGCACCGGACATTTCACTGATGCCGCCCAATTGTGCGTCTGCATACAAGTCCCATACATAACCTGACATTTCCAATGCACGGTATTTCAAACCTGCACGACCCAGATGCATACCTTTGCGATCGATATCACCGTCGTGGGTGTAACCGAATTTTGCATATGCTTCCAGATTGTCCAAGATACCGTATCCCAATTCTTCGTGTAAACGCCAGATTGGAAATTCTGTTGCGCCGTCATGTTCTTTCAATTTCATTGCGGCTGTATCATCTGCGATTTTATACATAACACCTGCAGATGTTTTGGAATATGCACTGCCCTGCTTTGGCATATACAGTGGGTTTTCCAAATTCGCAGCATACGCTGGTGCAGCCAAAACTGACAATGCGATTGCTGCTTTTAATGTTTTTTTCATCTTTTAACTCCTTGGTTTCGATGAATT
>JAZOUE010000126.1:0-3090 GCA_045658045.1 Candidatus Enterousia sp. | reverse complement strand
CAGATTTTAACGGATAAAAAAATCTATAACCGTTTAATGGATTTTTAATTTTTATACAGGGGTGTGAAAAATGTTTTTAACCAAAGATAATCAAATCAAATGGAAGAAAATGGGTGTGGCTGCATCTATAACCTTTGTGTTAGTGTTGCTGGGGATTTTCTGGTTTGATAAGCCATTGTTTACATTTATTCGTGGATTTGATTGCAAATTGTGGCGTCTGTTTGATGTGTTCTTTTCTGCCAAGATGTGGTTTATCGTATCTTTTGTTGCGGCCGCGTTATTGTGCGTAAAGAAATATTTAAAATCAGAAATATCTGGTATTCGTGATTTATTTGTAAAAACAAAGAGTAGTCATGCGTTTTTGATATTTTACAGCATTTTATCAGCAGGTGTTGTTGTTAAAATATTAAAGACAATTATCGGGCGTGCTAGACCTATATTTTTTGAAGCTCTTGATATGACTGGATTTTTCCCGCCATCATTTGATTGGGCGTTTAATTCAATGCCATCTGGTCATACGATAATCAGTTTTGCAGGTTTGGTTATGATTGGTATGTTGGCGCCAAAGTATAAATGGTTTACATGGACATTGGCGATTTTGGTTGGTTTTTCGCGTATTGCATTTGGTGCGCATTGGCCATCAGATGTAATTTTGGGCGCGTTCTTGGGTATGGCGATTGCAGATATTGTAAAATGGTATATGCTAAGAAAGTCAGAATAATAATAAAAAAGACAGGCGATAAAAAAATCGTCTGTTTTTTTTGTCTTTTTTATGATAAAATGTCTGCGTTATGGCAGGGAATAGAAAGTCTAATTTTTTACCGGAACGCATGTCTGGTGCATTAAAGAGTTTTGCACAGCGTATAATTGGTGCAGGTATTTTTTGCATCTGTATTTGGGCTGTGATTGCGATGTTGTTTTATAATCCATATCTAGATGGTGTGGCTGTGTCCAGCGGTTTTGGTGCACAGTCTGTTATGGGGTATATTGTTGGCTCTGTGCGTTATGTTGTTGGTGTTATACCTGGATTGTTTTTGTTCTTATCATTGACGCGTTGGGGTGCAACCAAGATGTTTGGCTTTGAATATGAACATTTGCCAGAATATAATTTCTTGCGTGGGTTTATTGCATTGTGTTTGGGGGCGGTTGGTTTTGGGCTGATTGTACCAAGTGCAACATATGGTGGTTTATTTGGTGCGATTGCTGCGACTGATTTGACCTATTTGTTGGGCGGCGTGTCTGTAATTGTTGGAATTTTGTGTATGATGGGTTTCTTTGTTATGGCTGCGATGCTATTGCATGTAAGAATTCAGCATTTACGTTGGGTATATCGCGTACTGGTTCGTTGGGTTCGTTGGTTGGCATCTGCGTTTGGTCTGACAAAATATGTTCCACAGTCTGATGAAGAAGAAACTGAACAAGCTGAAGAATCCGAAGAAGAAACGGAAGAAGAGGTAGAAGAAAAACCAAAACGCAAACGCAGTTCAAAGAAAGTGGCTGCGACAGCGGTTGCAGTTGCAAAGCCACGTAAACAGGCGTCTGCATATGAATTGCCAGATACCAGATTCTTGGAGCGTTCTAATTTTAGCAAGTATTCTGTAACCCCAGAATTAAAACAAAATGCCCATAGTATGGAGGTTAAATTCTCGCAATATGGTGTTCATGGCAAGGTTGTTGGGATTAAACCGGGGCCAATCGTAACGCTGTATGAATTTATGCCAGACGAAGGTACGCGTATGGCAGATGTCAGCAAGACTGTTACAGATATGACGCGTGCAATGGCAACTGAAAGTATTCGTATTGCACATATCCCAAAGACCCAGTTGATTGGTGTTGAAATGGTAAATCTGAAGCGTCAGACTGTGCGCTATCGTGGTCTGATGGAAGATGAAACATTTGTTGAATCAAAGTACAAGATTCCATTGGCATTGGGTGTTGATATTGGTGGAAATCCGATGTACTTTGACTTGGCCAAGATGCCACATATGTTGGTTGCAGGACGTACTGGTTCTGGTAAATCTGTATTCGTTCAATCGATTATCACATCAATTGTATATCACTTTACACCTGATAAATGTAAACTGATTATCATTGACCCAAAGGGTGTTGACTTTGGGTTCTGGGACGATATTCCACACCTTATCACACCAATTGTAAAGCTGGAACCAGAGCCAGCAGTAAACGCGCTGAAATGGGCGGTGCGCGAAATGGAAGAAAGATATAAACAGTTACAAGTATTAAACGCGCGCAATATTGAAAGTTATAATGAAATCGCGGCACAGAAACGCGAAAGTGGCGAAAAAATCACAAAACAAGTCGCGGTTGGTACGGACGAGGAAACAGGCGAACTGCTGTTTGAAACCCAAGAGGTTGACTTGTCGGATATGCCATATATGGTAATCATTATTGACGAGGTGGCTGACCTGATGAGCCTTGCCCGCAAAGATGTTGAGGCCTGTGTCCAACGCATTGCACAAAAGGCGCGTGCTGCTGGTATTCATCTTGTTATGGCGACCCAGCGTCCAGACGCAACAACAATTACGGGTGTTATCAAGGCGAACTTCCCAACGCGTATTTCATTCCAGGCGCGCAGCCGTATTGACAGTGTAACATGTCTTGGCGAAGGTGGTGCAGAACAATTGCTGGCGATGGGTGATATGTTGTTCAGTGAAGCAGGGCGTGTTCCAGTTCGTATCCATGGTGCGTTTATTGACGATAAAGAATTAAAACGAATTGGTGATTTCTTGCGCACTCAGGGCGAGCCAGAATATGCCGATGGTGTAACAGATTCTGCTGATGCGTCTGGCGGTGATTTCGGTGGCGGATTTGGCGGCGGTGGTGGCGACAAAGATGGCGACCTGTACGCACGTGCCAAAGAATGTGTAATTCGTGATAAAAAGCCAACGATTTCGTATATTCAGCGTCGCCTGCAAATTGGCTATAACAAGGCAGCAGGATTTATGGAGCGTATGGAAGCAGATGGTATTGTGTCTGCGCCAGACGCCAACAACAAACGCCACATCCTATAAATTAAATCTAATAGTATATCTACGAACAAACCCGAAACCTCATGTAACTTCTGTACACAAG
>JAZOUE010000125.1:0-3022 GCA_045658045.1 Candidatus Enterousia sp. | reverse complement strand
AAGGCTAATTTTGGTTACACTTTATCTGCACGTGCAGTATGTTTGCCGTGCGATGAAGGATATACATCTTTATCTGATACAAATACTTGCTATATTCCAAGAAAACTGCGTATCAGTAATAAAACAGTTGATGAAACAATCTATTTATTACCAATAAAGCCTGCCAATACACCTGTCATGGCATTTGATATACCGAATGATGGGGTTTATTATAGCTGTCTGTCTACAGATAAAAACAGAACCCTAAATAATACAACAGATAAAAAAATGCATATCTTGCATCAAGATACAGAATATTTGATGTACGATTGTACTGCACAGTAAAAAAAAAACGCCTTGGGGCGTTTTTTTATTATATTTTTTTGGAAAATATGATATAATAAATGACATGAGAAAGATAAGTTTATTTTTATTGGTTGGGATTTTGGCGGCTTGTCAAAGCGCATCAAATGATATTGAAAACGAACCTGCATGTGTTGGCGATTGTCAGCAAATAATTCGTTATTCTATGCCAAATGGAAATGATTTGGTTTTAGAAACTTCTAATCATATTATTCAGATAGATGCTTTGCCTGATACTAAATATGGTTATTATGTATGGGCTGGGGACAAAGAAACAACAGATGATCCAGATTTAATTATTGAAGATGGTAAAGCCATGGTTTTAATAGAAGAATAAAAAATGCCCGTTCGGGCTTTTTTTATGCGTTACTTCCTGCAACAAAGCCACTAGACCACGCCCATTGCAGATTAAAGCCACCAAGATCGCCCGCGACATCCATTACTTCACCAGCAAAGAATAACCCTTTACACAGTTTTGATTCCATGGTTTTGGAAGAAATATAATCTGTAGAAACACCGCCACATACAACTTCAGCACTGGACAGTCCATGTCGCTTAATTTTATCGCCAGAAATGTGTGTTTTTTGAACACAGAACGCGATTTGTTGTAATTCACTATCTTTGATGTCAGCAATATTTTTGCGGTTGTCGTTGGCGATGTACTTTGCAATACGTATTGGAATGTATTCCGATAATATAGATAGAATCTTTTTACGACCGTCAGTTTTTTTTGCGCTTTTCAAAACTTCATACAAATTGATATCAGGAATCATGTTTATTGTTATGCCATTACCCAAATCATACAGACTGGCACGATATGCCAATGGACCGCCAAGCCCAAAATGCGTACATAACAAGTCATCATTGATTTTATTTTTGCCGATAGTTATCTGTGCCTTTATAGAAATACCAGCTAAATCAGATATTGCATTTTTTATAACCAAACCGCACAGTCCAGGGCGGGGTGGCACTATTTTATGTCCGAATTTTTGTGCGATTTTCAATCCAATCTCAGACACACCCAGTGTCGGGAAAGATGTTCCACCAGTTGCAACAATAACAGAATTTGCATATAAATCATATTTGGATGTTTTTATACAGAACTGACTATTATATGATACATCTAAAACATCCGTATTCCACAGAAAATCTACGCCATTTGCATCTTTGATTAAAGCATCAACAACAACGCGTGCGCCATTTGTACAGAAAAATCTGCCTGTTGTTTTTTCATAAAGCTTTATTTTATGTCGCGATGCCCATTCCAGCATATCATAGGATGAAAAACGTGCCAGCGCACCACGCACAAAGTTTGGATTTTCGCCAAAATATCTGGTATAATTTGCATCTGTATTTGTAAGGTTACAGTTACCGCCACCAGACACAGCAACCTTACGTGCAGGGCGGCCACCCATTTCAATTACTGCGACAGTTTTTCCACGCGACAGCGCAACACTGGCAGCCATTAAACCAGATGCCCCTGCGCCAATAATCACAACATCATATTGTTTTACCATGTGGTATAACCATCTTCACATTCGTGTACACACTTTGTGCCATTCCAATATCTGCGACCAGTTTCGTCTGATTCTGATTCACAGATAGGAACGCATTCATTATTTTCCAAGGTATATTTTTCACCTTGATACATACACGCTGCGATTTCACATTCTGTGATATATGTGCTGACAGCTAGTTCGCCATTTGTATCATACATATTGTCACAAGGTTTGCATTGATTATCTTCGTTGATATAACCTGGTTCGCATACTGTTGCGATACATTCATCGTATTTATTTAATTCCGTATTCCATATTTTTATACCTGTACCATTTAATATTTCACAAGGCATTTCATCTAGAACACATGCATTTACTTCGATATGATATCCGAATTCACATTCTTCAACCATGCACTTACCGTATGCATTTTTATCATAGTCCCAATAATGATGTGCCTGTGTTGCAAAGTCTATTACGCAAGACTTTGGTTCTGCAGTACATTGTGTGACATTTGTTGAACCAGCAGGTGAAGTTAAGCCATATGGACAAGATTCTATACCTTGGTGTTCGTCTTTTATTTCAAATGTTCCGCCAGCACAATAACTGTTTTTGATGCATTCAACGCATTCTTCTGTGTTTGCTGGCAGATATGTTCCTGCATTACATGTTGCTGTATTGATTTTCCACTGTGCAACTAATTTTCGGTTTTCTGTATATGTCCATGTAAACGGATTGTTTACATCTGTGTTATCCAGTTTCCAACCAACAAAGGTATAATATTTACGCGTACAAACACCGGTTTCTGGTGTAAATATTGTGTTGTATGTAACATCAACTGTTTTGTCGCCATTGCCAACATTACAGTCATATTCTACATTAAATTGCATTGGGTTACATGTGTTTTCATCAGCATTTTTTTCGTAGCCGTTGTCACATACAAATTTCATTGGACAGGTCAGGGCACCTGCATCACAAGAATTTGCGTCATAATACAAGTTGCCTGTGTTTGGATTTGCATCATACGTGCATTTTGCATTTTCTGGACATTCTGGTTGCACGCAATCTGTTGTGCAGGTGTTATAGCATTGATTTATTGTACTGTTCTTACCTGCGACAGAATTTGGATGTGATTCTGGGCATGGTGTACATGCAACCCTGCCAGACCATGCGGATTCAAA
>JAZOUE010000124.1:0-13324 GCA_045658045.1 Candidatus Enterousia sp. | reverse complement strand
GCCAGTGGACACGCCGGTCGTCCAGAACTGGAAAGATTCTATGATATGGTGCATCCACAGGTATCAATACCAATGCATGGTGACTATATCAATGAAATGCTGAATGGCAAGATGGCGATGGAACGCGGTGGTGCAAAACATATGATGGTTGTGCATAACGGTGAAATGATTGCGCTATCAGACGGTAATGAACCATATGTTGCAGAAACAATTGATACAAGTTATGTCGTTATGGAAGGCGAAACAGAACGCAGCGCAAATGATCAGGTTTATAAAAACCGTAAAAAGATTGCATCAAATGGTGCTGTGTTTGTAACATTGCCAATTGACAAGCGTGGATTCTTGAAAGGTGTTCCAGAAGTTTCCAGTGCGGGTATCTTTGAAACGGATGAAACAGGATTTATGAAGCGTCAAATTCAGATTGAAATTGCCAAGGCAATAGATGGTTTGACCAAGGCAGAACGCAAAGATAAAAACAATCTGCATCGTGCGGTTCAGGTTGCATCTAACAAGGTTGTGCGTGCGGCATTGGGTAATGATAAAAAACCACAATATAGTGTACACTTTATCTTGAAATAAAAAATCCCCCAATCAGGGGATTTTGTTTTGGGTTTTATAAACCTTGAAAAAATGTTAAAATGATTTATATTTAGTCTTGCTATGAAGAAATATATTTTGCCCTTTCGGGATTTGGTCGTATCGCCAATGCTGGCGGTGCCTGTTTTGATTGATAATCCAATGTCTGTAAGCTGTATTAAAAGTGCAGCCAGCGACGGACATGGTCAAATTGTTTTAACACCACAACATTCTTGGAATTATCCAACAATGCCCGAAGATATTCATAATGTCGGCACAATTGGCGATGTTGTGCATATTCTGACGATGCCAGATGGTGCAATTCATGCGTTGATTAAAACGCACGGTGTTGTAAACTTGTCTGATATTACTGCGAATGACGGTGTGTTTACTGCTGATATAACACCGTTGGAAATCCAAGACGATATGAACGCAGAACAGACATTGGTATTGCGTGATATTTTGGCTGATAATGTGCAGATGCTGGCCAATGCAACGCGCAAGTTCAAGATGGATAAACTGCGTAATGTGATTGAAAACTATCCGTTGCCGGCGTTTATTGATTCTGTGATTCAGACAACAGATATTGAAACAGATGTGGCTGTGCGTGTCTTGCGCGCCGGCAGTTGGGCGGAAAAACTTACGATTTTAATCGAAGAAATCAAACTGATGTTTGAATCTGCGAAAATCGAAGATTCTATTAACAGACGCATTCATCAGCAAATGGAAAATGGCCGACGCGAGGCGATATTACAAGAAAAAATGCGCCCAATTCAGCATGAAATGGGCGAAGACGATGGCGAGGCTGATACAGCAAATATTCGCAAGAAAATTCAAAACTCGGCCATGCCAAATGACGCCAAGGAAAAAGCTTTGAACGAATGGAAACGTATGCGTTCTATGTCGCCAATGTCTAATGAAGGCGGGTTGCTTAAAACTTATTTAGATGAATTGTTGGCGATGCCGTGGGGAAAATCTGACGAAGGAAAACTGGACTTACACAATGCGCGCGATGTGTTGGACAGCGAACATTCCGGTATGAACGGTGTCAAAGAACGTATCTTGGAACATATTGCTGTTATGAAAAAGACTGGTTCTAATCAAGGCAGTATTTTGTGCTTTGTTGGTGCGCCTGGGGTTGGTAAAACATCGCTTGGCAAATCAATTGCAAATGCGTTGGGACGTAAATATCAGCGTATATCGTTGGGAGGCATTTCAGACGAAGCGCATTTCCGTGGTCATCGCAAGACATATATCGGGGCGCAAACAGGTCGTATTATGGACGCATTAAAGCGTTGTAAAACAAATAATCCGGTGATTGTGTTGCATGAAATTGATAAAATCGGACGCGACTGGCGTGACGACCCAGAATCTGCATTGTTGGAAATTCTGGATCCAGAACAAAACAAGACTTTTCGCGACCATTATTTGGAAGTGGATTTTGACTTGTCTAATGTTTTGTTTATTGCAACTGCAAACAGTTTGAATCTGTCAAATGCGTTAAAAGACCGTATGGAAATTATTGAAATTCCTGGGTATTCAATGGATGAAAAAATCCGTATCGCACGCGAACATTTGATTGAACGCTCGGCACGTGATACTGGCTGGGATATTGAAAATATTGTTATGTCAGATGATGCGATAAAGCATATTATTCAAAACTATACATCTGAACAAGGTGTGCGTGAACTGCAACGCGAAATTACGGCTGTATTGCGTCGTGAGTTATTGGAAAATGACTGCGCAGATATCAAGACAGAATTTACACCAGAAAAAATAGATAAATTATTGTCTTTGCGCAAGTCCGCAGGCTTTGCAAAAAAGATTGGATTTGGGGTGCGTGCATGATTTTAATTATAAATACATCAGGAAGTAATTTGGAATTCGTGCTGGGCGATAAATATGCATCTGTTCAGGTTGAGAAACAGTCTATTGCCCTGCCCGTTGAATGTGAACGGTTTTTGGCAGAATCTGGGGTAAAATGGTCTGATATTACTGCAATTGGCGTGGTTGTTGGCCCTGGCAGTTTTACAGGTATTCGTTTGGGAATTGCGTATGCCAAGGGTATTGCAATGGGATTAAATATTCCTGTAGTTGGAATCAGTGCATTTGATTTGTATTTGGCGCAGACCCCAGATGCATTTGTTGCAATTGATTCTGGACGTGGGGATTTCTTTGTGGCGGCAAAAGGATTGCAACCGCAAACAATGGAAATAGAAGAACTGGAAGTTAAGCAAATGGAATGGCCACGCACTGTTGGACATCGGCCGTTTGATTTAAAATTGGGGGGTAAAATCGTAGCTGATAAAATCGCAGGTGGTAATATAGAACCTGTGGTTCCAATGTATTTGCGGCCAAGCTATGCCGAGCAAAACAAAAAAGGATAACCCAATGAATGAAATGACACCGCAAGATTTTTTTAAAAAGTATGGTAAGTTGATTTCGCAAACAATTAATAAAAATAATATCAGCTATACAACTGAAAAAATGTCTATGTACAGAGGACAGCGTTATTATATAAATACAAAAGATGTCTATATTTTTGTGTTGAAAATGCTGGATCCAACCTATGCAAACAAACCAAGATATATGTTTTATGCGGAAATAAAACAAGATAATATTTCTCAGAAAATTTGTGGCGAAAAAGCAGAAGAATACTATAAGGAAATCTTTAGACGATATAAAAAGTTGTTAAATGGGCCTCGCAGTTATTTGGCGTCTTGTTTTGTTGGTGAAACGGCATATCGTGGGGCTAAATCTAGATAAATAAAAAAGGTTGCATAAAAAATTATCCATGATAGTATGGGCCTAATTACCCTGTTGTAATTGGAAAAATCAGTAAAAAGGATTAAAAATGGTAAAAAAAATAAACAAAGCATCAGTTAAATTAGCGGCTTTGTTAGAAAATTATGGCAAGCAAATAGATTCTGCGATTGAAAAGAATACTGTGCATTATACAATAAAACAAATTTCTGGCGAAACGGCACATTGCTATACCATAGATGATGGTAAAACTTTTGTTTCAGTAGAAAAAACTACAGACGCAAAAACAAAAGCTATAAAAAGATGTGTTCTGTTTATTGAAATTAAAACGGAAAAAGAACCTGTTAAATATGCTTCTACTGGGGATTATGCAAAAACGATTCATGACAAGTTGTTTGAAAAATATAATGCTGTTGTAAAACGTCGTAGTTTTCCAAGCTGGTTAAGATCTTTGGCACAGAAACGTCAAAAAGTGATGGAATAATTTGTTAGATGAACTTGCAAATCTTCATAAGTTATGCTTTCCACATAAACCGTGGAGTGCAGAAGATTTTGCGGATTTAAAAAAATCTGGTTGTGAAATTATCGCCAGCCAAAATGGTTTTATTGTATATAGAACTGTTTTGGACGAGGCGGAAATTATCACAATTGGTGTTCATCCTGATGCCCGCAAGGCTGGTATTGCCAGTGCAATGCTGGGCATTATGGAAAACGAACTTAAAAAATCTGGTGTTAAAAGTATTTTCTTGGAAGTTGCAGAAAATAACACCCCTGCTCGCGAATTGTATAAATCAAATGGTTTTTCAGAAATTGGTGTTCGTGCCGGTTATTATGATGGCGTGGATGCAATTATGATGAAAAAAGATTTGTCTGTATAGTATTTGTAATTTTTTGTAAATTTTATCTTGAAACTGATTAAATAAAAATATAAACTGTGTCTGCACACATCGGGGATATGGCGGAATGGTAGACGCTGAGGACTTAAAATCCTTTGATCATTGCGATCGTGTGGGTTCAAGTCCCACTATCCCCACCACAAATGAAAACCGCCATTTGGCGGTTGTTTTATTGCTTATTTTCTTTTTTTGTCTTCTGGGTTTAGTAGTTGGTTTAATAAATTCATTACTTTTGCACGGTCTTTGTCAGTTGGCAAATCCCAATACATATTTATTAGGCGTAACGATTCGTTTTTGCCCAGTGGATCATCTGATGCCTGGTCGCTGACATAGTGTTTTGGCAGCCGGCCATTGCGTTGTTCGCGGTCGATGTATCCTGGCAAGCCAGCAAAGAAAAATGAAATCGGGGTTTGTAATGCAACGCTCAGCTCAAATAATCGTGATGCAGATATGCGATTTGTTGCGTATTCATATTTTTGTAATTGTTGAAAAGTTACATTGCACAGCTCTGCGACATCTTTTTGCGACATGCTTAACATAATACGGCGCAGTTGTAATCTTTGTCCGATATGTTCATCAATTGGACCAGTTAGATTTGGTTTCCCGCTCATATTCTATACCCTTGCTTAGTTATTTAAATATACAATATTTTCTTTTGTTTTTGCAATTGAAAAACACTTGTGATACCCTTTGATACAGAAATTAGAAACAAAGGAAGAAAGTATGAATAAACCATTGGTGTTGTGTATTATGGATGGTGTTGGTATAAATTCAGATGCAAATTATAATGCTGTTGCACAGGCGAATATGCCCTATTTTAATGAATTGTTGCAAAAATATCCCCACTCTAAGATAAATGCTAGCGGTGTTGCAGTCGGTTTGCCAGATGGTGTTATGGGCAATTCAGAAGTTGGACATATAACAATCGGTGCAGGACGTGTTGTCAATCAGTTCTTGCGTCGCTTTCAGTTGGAAAACTGGGACAAGAATTCACAATTACAAAATTTTGTTCGGTCTGTTCAAAGCAAGGGTGGTATCGTACACTTTGCGGGCTTGATGTCTGATGGTCGTGTGCATTCTGATATAAACGATATGCTGATTATTGTTAAATATGTTTTAAGCAAGGGGTTGCGTGTGTGTTTGCACTTTGTTGCAGATGGCCGTGATACGCCACCACAATCTGCAGAAAAATATTTAGATTTAATTAAATTTGCATTGAAATTGGAATTGGCAGACGGTCGTGTGTTCTTTGGTACAATTTCTGGGCGTTATTATACAATGGATAGAAACAATAATACAGACAGAACAGTCTTGGCATTTGATGCAATTGCAAACGCAAAATCAGAATATGTTTTTGATAATATTGATGACGCGTTAAGTGCTGCATACAAACGTGGCGAAACAGATGAATTTATTAAACCAACTGTGATAAATGGCGATATGCCGATTACAGATAAAGACGGATTTATATTTGGAAACTATCGCAGCGATCGTGCCAGACAAATTATGCGCGAAATAGTTAAAACAGGTGCTGAAATCCTGTGCTTTTCGCAATATGGCGAAGGTTTAAACGAGGTTTGCCCTGCACTGTTGCCGGATGTGGCGGTTGAAAATACGCTTGGTGATGTTTTGGCAGAAAATGGACTGCGCCAATTGCGTATTGCAGAAACAGAAAAATATAATCATGTAACATACTTTTTTGACGCAGAAAGAAATGTTGATTTTAATGATGAAAAAAAGATTCTGATTCCATCGCCAGATGTTGCGACATTTGATTTGAAACCAGAAATGTCTGCTGTGGAAATTACGGATGCGTTGTTGCCAGTTCTAAAAGACTTTGATGTTGTTGTATTGAATTATGCCAATGGTGATATGGTTGGACATACTGGGAATATGGATGCTGCAATTACTGCGATGGAAACACTGGATGCACAGTTGTCGCGTCTGGTGCCAGCCGTATTGGATTTGGGCGGTGTTGTTTTAATAACTGCAGACCACGGTAACGCAGAACAAATGATGGATGTTGTAAATGGTACGCCGTGGACTGCACATACGACAAATCCAGTAAATTTGATTGTTGTAGGTGGTGGTATTAAATCTGTTCGTAATGGCGGTTTGGCAGACATCGCCCCAACAATGTTAAAGATATTGGGGATTGTACAACCAAAAGATATGACAGGACATAGTTTGGTATAATAAAAAAACCGGCAGTTGCCGGTTTATTTTTTTCTGCGAATAGAAAAAAAATCTTTTAATAACTGGGCGGATTCGTTGGCGTATTCTGGCATATGATGAACGGCCGGTTTCCACAGGTGTTTGTCAGTTTCATAAATGCGGGCGTCTGATGTTATGCCACCGCCCTTTTCGTCTGTTGCAGCAAAATAAACATTATTTATGCGTGCCAATGATATTGCTGTTGCGCACATCGCGCATGGCTCCAATGATACATAAATATCGCAGTCGTCTAAAAACTTTGTTCCCAGTTTTTTGCAAGCGCGATTTATTGCGACTATTTCTGCGTGCAGGGTTGGGTTTTTTCGCATTTGCACCTGATTTTCACCGCGTGCAATAATTTTGCCGTCACGAACAATGACTGCACCGATTGGCACATCGTCGTGTAAAAAAGCGCGTTTTGCTAAAACAATAGCTTGATTCATAAATTTCATGCTTTATACTTTAATGTATGGATTCTAAATTGCAAATTATTTCTGGTATATATCGTGGCAGAAAATTAAATCTGCCGGTTGATGCGCGCCCAACACAAAATTTGGCACGCATCGCGTTGTTTAATATGCTGGAAGGTATAATTGTTGACCCATATGCGCCAATGGTTGTTTGGGATGCGTTTGCAGGTAGTGGATCTTTGGGGATAGAATGCCTGTCAAGATACCCACAGTCACAGGTTTTGTTTACAGATGTTGCATACAAATCTATACAGACAGTGCGCAGTAACTTGGCTGCATTAACTGTTGGCAGTCGTGCAAAGACGTTTCAAGCGGATGCGATTGCTTCTATTCAACAATGGGGTGTGATGTCGGATCTTATTTTTGTTGATCCTCCATATCCCAGGGCTAATTTAGGTGTGGCATTTGTAAAGCGTTTACAAAAAGTTGCACGCAAAGGAACGATTGTTGTTTGGGAACAAGAGGCAATAAATTTTACAGCCCCAAATACGGACAAGTGGCGTATTCTGCGTGATAAACAGTATGGACGCGCCAGATTTTTGATTTTACAAAAGATTTAATCAATAAACTTCTTGATTTTTCAAAGTTTTTAAGTAATAATATGCCCCGCACAGCACCCTTGGAGGCTGTGAAACAATAACCAAAATGCTATAAAAGGATAAAAAATGGCAATAAATGTAAACGCAGAAATTCGCAACGTTGCTGGCAAGGGGGCCGCACGTAGCATCCGCAATAATAAAAACATCCCTGCAGTTATCTATGGGGAAAAGAAGGCCCCTGTTGCAATTGAACTGAATGGTCATGAATTCGGGATGTTGCTGAATACACCAAGCTTGCGGACTAAATTGTTCCAAATCAAAACAGCCGAAGGTACAGAAGACGCAATGTTGATGGATATTCAATATCATCCAGTATCTGACGCACCAATTCACGTTGACTTTAAACGTATTGATGTTAAAAAACCTGTGAACGTTGTTGTTCCTGTTGAAGTTATCAATGTTGAAACATCCAAAGGTTTGAAATTGGGTGGCACATTGAACTTTGCAGTACGTAAAGTTGCATTGCGTGGTTTGGTTGATGTTATGCCAGAAAAAATCGTTATTGACTTGGCGAACTTGACAATCGGTGACGTGGTTCACGGTTCTGACTTGGTATTGCCAGCTGGTATCGAATTGGGCTTGCATCAGGCTGAATTGGCGTTCGCTATTATCGGCGGTAAAATGCCAATGGAAGAAGATGAAAAAGCCAAGGCTGCTGCAATGGCTGCATCAAAGAAATAATATCTTTGATTTGAAAAAAGATTATCCACCCAAACGGGTGGATTTTTTTTAAGAAAATATGTCTGTTGCCACTTGAAAACATTTTTTGCATAACTATATGGTGGGTAAAGCAAAAATTTTAAGGAGTGAAATATGGGAAAAGTAATTGGTATTGACTTGGGTACAACTAACTCGGCCATGGCGTTTATGGACGGGTCAGAACCAAAAATTATCGAAAATTCCGAAGGTCAGCGTACAACGCCTTCTGTTGTTGCATTGACAAACAATGGCGAACAGTTGGTTGGTATTACTGCCAAGAATCAGGCTGTGACAAATCCTGAAAATACAATCTATGAAATTAAACGTTTGATGGGCTTGCGTTTTGATAGCCCTGCGGTCAAAGAAATTGCAGCACGTGTGCCTTATAAAATTGTTGCTGGCGAAAATGGTGATGCGTGGGTTGAAATGGATGGCAAGAAATATGCGCCATCTCAAATCTCTGCAATGATTTTGGCAAAGTTAAAGAAAGATGCAGAAAGTTATTTGGGTGAAACAGTAACAGATGCTGTTATTACTGTCCCTGCGTATTTTAACGATTCTCAACGTCAGGCAACCAAAGACGCAGGTCGTATCGCAGGTTTGAATGTTTTGCGTATCGTTAATGAACCAACTGCTGCTGCGTTGGCATATGGTTTGGACAAGGGTAAAGATGGCATTATCGCTGTTTATGACCTGGGTGGCGGTACATTTGACGTGTCTATCTTGGAAATTGTTGATGGTGTGTTCGAAGTAAAATCAACAAATGGTGATACAGCATTGGGTGGTTCAGACTTTGATGCACGTATCTTGGAACACTTGATTGCAGAATTTAAATCACAGACTGGTATTGATTTAACTGGTGATAAATTGGCGTTGCAACGCTTGAAAGAAGCTGCAGAAAAGGCAAAAATTGAATTGTCATCAAAGACATCAACAGATATTAACCTGCCTTATTTGACAGCAGACGCATCTGGTCCAAAGCACTTTAATACAACATTGACACGCGCAAAGTTGGAATCTTTGGTTGCAGATTTGATTGAACGCACAATTGAACCTTGCAAAAAAGCATTGAAAGATGCTGGGTTGGAAAAATCTCAAATCAACGAAGTTATCTTGGTTGGTGGTCAAACGCGTATGCCAAAGGTTGCAGAAACAGTAAAAGAATTCTTTGGTCGCGAACCACACAAAGGTGTAAACCCAGACGAAGTTGTTGGTATGGGTGCAGCAATCCAAGGTGGTGTATTAAAAGGCGATGTCAAAGATGTTTTGTTGCTGGACGTTACACCATTATCATTGGGTATTGAAACATTGGGTGGTGTATTTACACGCTTGATTGACCGCAATACAACAATCCCAACCAAGAAATCACAGGTATTTAGTACTGCCGAAGATAATCAATCTGCTGTAACAATTCGCGTATTCCAAGGTGAACGCGATATGGCAGCTGATAATAAACTGTTGGGTCAGTTTAATCTGGAAGGTATTGCCCCTGCCCCACGTGGTATGCCACAGATTGAAGTTTCTTTTGATATTGACGCGAATGGTATCGTTCATGTGTCTGCAAAAGATAAAGGTACTGGTAAAGAACAGGCGATTTCAATTAAATCAGACGGTGGTTTGTCCGAAGATGAAATCAAGCGTATGGTTGATGAAGCAGCTGCAAATGCCGAAGCCGATAAACTGAAACGAGAATTGGCAGAAGCTAAAAATACAGCTGAAACAGCAATCTTTAGCATTGAAAAGTCTTTGAAAGAACATGGCGATAAAATCAGCGAAGATGAAAAGAAGTCAATTGAAGAAGCCAAGAAAGAATTGGCAGACGAATTGGCCAAGGCTGATGCAACTGCGGCTTCTTTGAAAGAAAAGACAGACGCGTTGGCAGAAAAAGCCATGAAGTTGGGCGAAGCTGTCTATAAAGCATCACAGGCAGAACAAGCCGGTGAAGAACAGAAAAAGAACGACGACGGAACCGTTGACGCAGACTTTTCTGAAAAGAAATAAAAAAATCCCCCGTTTGGGGGATTTTTTTTATGATTAAACCCCAACGAATATTGTTGACGATTGTTTGGTTGTTATATTACCATTGCAATGACTAATATAGGGGTTGTACAATGAATATCAAAAAAATAGTTAAAGATATCCTGGCACGTGAATGGAACTTAAAGTCTGTAGAAGATAATATGTCATTTGCAGATGAAGGAGGGTTTGAAGATACGGATATGGTTGAATTTATAAGGATTTTGGAGGAAGAACTAGGGTGTATTTTACCACGTGATATAGCTGCTGGGTTTAGTTCGGAATCCGAGATGACAGTTGGGGATTTGGTTAAAAAGGTAGAAGTGTATTATGCCGGAACACACCCTGTTGCAGGATTATATAGGAAGGTTGATGGTAATGCTATATGTTGCCTGAGTGATGAAAAATGTTCAAAAATATCAAAAGAAGAAGTTGTACGGAATAAGGCTTTAAAGAATTTATGCGCACAACATAAATGTGTGTTGGAATGTAACTTTCATAGATTACGTCAAATAATAAAATAAGGACAACAAATGACTATTATAAAATCTGTTGTGTTAAAAAAAACAAGAACTGATGATGGGTGTATCGCAGAGTTTTATAACCCTGTTTGGGGTCGTTTTGTGATTGAATGTAAGTATGATGTTGATAATCCGTGGTTTAATAATATGATTAATTTGATGCGGGTTGGTGATTATTATCTTGTCAGTGGTAAACGTCATAACGAAATTGATGCGGATGTGCGTGAATTTAGTATTGCTAAATATATGTCGCGTGAAACAGATAATGTGCGTCAGTCAAAACGCGCGTTGGCAATACCAAATATGTCTGTGCCTGAAATAGACAGCTTGGCAGATGATACATTAATGCGTTTAACTTATGCGCCGTATCAAACAGAATTGGATACTGTGTATAGCATAATCAAAGATAAATTTTATGAAACAAATTTGACACCAAATACACATTTGTTTAAAGATTTGCAGTTTGATTCATTGGATTTTGTTGAATTGTTGATGTTTGTTGAAAACGAATTGAATTTGCCTGCGTATTCGTTGGATTTTTCTGAAAAAGTTGCAAATTGTATGACTGTTGGTGGTTTGGCCAAAAAGGCAAAGCGTGTTTCTCAGCGTCCGCAACATGTGCCGGTTGTCAAACAACAGTTGGTTGCAGAAAAAAAGAACTTGTGGGACATGTTGAAACAAAAGTTTCGTGGATTTATTAAATAATGGTGGTCAATAAATAAGGAAAAAATAAAATGAATTCAATAATGACGCGTGCAGAATGCGAAGAAATTATAAAAAATGCATTGGTGAGTGTTCTTAATATACCAAGTAATCGTATTTTGCCTGAATCTACCTTGGTGTTTGATTTGAATATGGATTCTTTGGATGCGGTGGAAGTCATACAAAATATTGAAATAAATGTAGCTTTGGTGTCTTATTCACTAGAAGGAGTTCTATTTAATTATCACAGGCTGACATTTGCTAAATTAGTTGATGTTGTGTATGCTATAAAAGTACAGCAAACACAGTTGGTAAAAAAACGAAGAGAGCTTGGGCTAAGTGTAAGACAAAAACACAAATAAAGAAACCGGTCGAACGACCGGTTTTTTATCTTTTCCGACGTAAGACCCCGGGCGTAAGCCCGAGGGTGTTTTACTTTAGTTCACCGATATAAATCCCCATATCATACGCCACATCCAGTAATGGATTATCTGGCGACACATATGCGTTTGATGTCATTAAATCCGGTATTTTTGGGTCGTGTACGATTTCGCCTGCCTCTACAAATTCAGATAATGAAACCGTTTTGCATTCATCGTCAATCAATGCAGTCATAACATTTGTTTCGCCGTTCTCAATCGCCTGTAATGCACAATCTGCAAAACGTGTTGCCAATATGCGGTCGGCAGCGGTTGTGTCCCCTGCCCGTTGTGTGTGTTCTGGGAATGCAGTTCTGTTCATTATGCCGGCAGCTGTTAATTTGCGTGCAATCATATCGGCTGGTTTGCCCGAATGACCGCGCAGTGATATACCTTCGGATACAATGATAATTCCATAGTCTGTTGGTTGGTTCTGAATGTGTGTAACCAATGCGTCAACATCAAACTTTATTTCTGGTATCAAGATTGCAGATGCGCCAATTGCAACACCTGCATTTAGTGCCAGATTGCCACAATCGCGACCCATTGCCTGTACTACAAACCAGCGATGGTGACTGCGCGCTGTCAGCATTAATTGGTCACAATACGATGTTAACTGCTGAACCGCGGTGTCAAAGCCGATTGTTCTGTCTGTCAATGGAATGTCCATATCAATTGTCTTGGGTATGCATATCAATTGTAAATCACGATAGATTTGGCGATTTGCCCATGCAAGTGATATGCTGCCATTGCCACCAATTAAAATCAGCGCGTCCAGTTTTAAATCGCACAATGATTTATGTAATTGTTTGTTGAAAGCCGCTGTTTTGCCGCGCTCAATCGCTGTTTCAAAGTTTAATGCGTTGGCGTGTCCATTGTGCAGAAAACTGCCCGCCAGTCTTGCGTTTTCAATTGGTAACATTAAATCATTTAATTTTACAGCAGCTGGCGGTGTAACACACAATCCATCCGTGCCGTCCAAAATTCCATATACAGCCCATTTGCGCAATGTGGCACCGCGAATAATACGCTGAATTGCAGTGTTTAAACCGCTGCAATCGCCACCTGTTGTCATAATACCTATTCGTTTCATTTCTTTTTCCGTCCTTTGCGTAGAATTATATCATAAATAAATTGACAAAGAAATATTATTTGGAATAATTTGTCCAAGTTTAATTGGAGTTATAATTATGGCAAAAGATAATAAAGCAAATATGGGAAAAACAAAGCGTTCAACAGACGATTTAATTGACAGCGCAATTTCAAAGCAAAATGATTGGCTGGAAAATCGTCGTGCATACACACGCAGTTTTTTGAAAAAGTTAAATGTATTTTCCAAACAAGAATCTGAAAAACAGCCCGAAGTAGAAAAGAAACAAAAAAATCAACGTTCTGTATTGTTGGGATATTGGTTTCCTATTCTGTGTGCGCTGATTGTTATCTTTATTG
>JAZOUE010000123.1:0-19304 GCA_045658045.1 Candidatus Enterousia sp. | reverse complement strand
ACAGGTCAGCCAAATCTTCCAATGATTTGATGCCAGATGCACCCAATTTCATGATTGTTGGACGTTTGATAAACGTAAAGTTTAACAAATCGTCACTCATACCTTGTTTATGACCTTCGTCGATGTAATCTTTTTCGACTTTTTCCAGATAGTCTTTTGCACGTTTCTGCAATTCTGTCGCTAATTCTGCATTAAAGCCTTCGATTGATTCCAGTTCAGACAATTCAACGAATGCAATTTCTTCGATTGTACGGAAACCTTCCGTAATTAACAGATGCGCAATCATTTCATCAACGTCCAGACCACGGATAAACAATTCTGTCTTTTCTTTGAATTCTTTTGCACGACGTTCTTGTTCTTCGGTTTCGTTCATAACATCAATATTCCAGCCTGTTAACTGAGATGCCAAACGAACATTCTGGCCACGACGACCAATTGCCAAAGACTGTTGATCTTCGTTCACAACAACGGCGGCTGTACGTGTATCTTCATCAACGATGATTTTTGCGACCTTGGCCGGCTGCATCGCATTAACGATAAATACCGCAGGATCTTCGGAATACAAGATAACGTCAATTTTTTCACCATGACATTCGTTGATAACAGGTTGGATACGTGTACCTTTGATACCAACTGTCATACCCACAGCGTCAATAGATGGGTCTTGTGTTTCTACTGCGATTTTTGCGTGTGAACCAGGCGCACGTGCCACAGATTTAATTTTGATAATACCTTCGTATATTTCAGGAACTTCTTGAACAAACAGTTTTTCCATGAACATTGGGTGTGTTCTGGTCAAGAAGATTTGTGGACCTGTATTTGAACGAACAACATCCATAATCAGTGCGCGAACGCGGTCACCCACAGCCAACTTTTCCCCAGGGATAAGTTCTGTACCCTTGATATAGCCTTCGGCCTTGCCGTTGATGTCAACGAAAACACTGCCGAATTCGATGCGTTTAACAACGCCGCTGACGATATCGCCAATATCATCTTTGAATTCTTCAAATTGGCGACCTTTTTCAGCGTCACGAACGCGTGTTGTCATAATTTGTTTTGCGGTTTGAAAAGCCATACGACCAAATTCTGGTTCTGGCAGTGCATCTTCAACAACATCGCCAACAGATGGGTCTTTTGCATATTTTTTTGCCTGTGCCACAGTCAACATAGTATTTGGGTTATATTCTTCGCCGGCAGCTTCGACAGATTCGATAACATCGAACAAGCGCTTAACATAGATAGCACCGTTTTTACGATCGATATTTGCGATGATATTAAATTCTTCGCCATATTTGTGTTTAGCAATTTTTGCAATTGCAATTTCCAGCGATTCAATAACGATATCGCGTTCAATTTGTTTTTCCTGTGCCAAAGAATCAATTGCCAACAGCAAGTCCTGACGAGGCATAGATACAAAAGACATTTATTCACTCCTTTGCGTTTGTTTAGATGTCTTATTGAAAGAGCGGGGTTTCTGCAACCCCGCCCTTAAAAAATTATTTAAGAACAAGCATTATTATATATACGAATCGTAAAATTACAAGTAAAAAATAAAAGTCTAGCATTGTGATTTTTTTTGATTTATAATTCGGCTGCTATGATGAAAATACTAAGAAACTTGTTCATGCCGGCCGCAAGTAAAACAACAGCTGGTGCATTGGCGGCCAAATTTGGTCTGGAATTACGTGGCGATGCAAATGCGCCTGTTCGTGGTGTTGCGCCAATTGCAGATGCAAAATCTGGTCAGTTGGCTTTCTATTCCACAGAACAAAACAGCAACGCGTTCAAGATTTTGCCAATATCTGTATTGGAAAATACACGTGCGACTGTTATCTTGGTGCAACCAGAAATGGCAAAACACGCGCCTGCTGGAACAACCTTGTTAATAACAGACAGTCCACGTGGAAATATTGTAAAGATTTTGGGCGAAATCTATCGTGAAAAGCCACGATATGGTATCAGCCGTCATGCTTTTATCGAAGGCGGTGTATTCTTTCGTAAAAAGCGTTCTAATTATGTTGGTCAGTTTGTAACGATTGAACGCGGCGCGTCTATTGAACCAGGGGTCAAGATTTATCCAGGTGCATTTATCGGACGTGGCGTTGTATTGGGGCGCAATACGATTGTGCACAGTGGGGCGCACATTGAAAACGCAACAATTGGCGCAGACAGTGTTATAAATGCGAACGCTGTAATTGGTAAAGATGGGTTTGGGTACACTCGTCAACAGGGCAAAAATGTATTTATTCCACATGTTGGCCGTGTTGTTATTGGCGAACGTGTATCTGTTGGTGCGAACACTTGCATTGATCGTGGTGCGATGACAGACACAACGATTGGAAATGGAACCAAGATTGATAACCTGTGCCAGATTGCACATGGTGTTGTTGTTGGTTCTGAATGTTTCTTGGCCAGTGGTGTTGGTTTGGCTGGTGGTGTTGTTGTTGGCGATCGTGCATTATTGGGCGGTCATGTTGGCGTTGCCAATGGGGTCAAGATTGGAAACGATGCGTCTGTCGGCGCAAACAGTGGCGTTTTCCGCAATATTCCAGACGGGGAAAGTCATATGGGCTATCCAGCGGGGCCGGGTACAGAATTTATGCGTCACTATGCATGGTTGCGTAAAAATTCCAAGAAATAATACGGGGTACAGAAATGATTGCAGATGCAAAAGAAATAGAAAAAGTTATTCCACATCGTGGCAATATGCGTATGGTTGATGAAATACGCGAATATTCTGACACCAGTGCGGTTGGTGTAAAGTATGTACGCGACGATGAATTCTGGTGTGCGGGACACTTTCCAGGCAATCCAATTATGCCAGGCGTATTACAGGTCGAAGCGTTGGCGCAAACTGCGTGTTTTGTTGCGTTCAGTCGCCTGTCAGATGAAGAGCGTGAAAATATGCTGGGTTACTTTACTACAATGGAAAAGATTAAGTTTTCGCATATGGTTCGCCCAGGGGACAAGTTGGAATTACATGTTGAATTATTAGTTACAAAGATGAGTCTTTACAAATTCCACGGTATTGCGATGGTTGCGGGCAAAAAGGTTGCAGAATCCACCTTTACCGCCGTCTTGCAAAAAGTTGAAAAATAAAGAAATGTGGCAATCGCCACATTTTTTTATCGCACAGTGAATTTTTTCTGTTTATAGTAAAGGTATGTCCAATATAACAATACAAAAAGGAAAGAAAATGAAAAAGAACTTTTTATCTGCATTGTTGTTTTCAGTTTTGCCTGTTGTATCATACGCAGTGATGCCATACACAGGCGCGTATCAGACAATTGATGACGAAACCAATTCGCCAAAATCTATTGTATATTTGTATGAATATTTTGATGGCGATGATGTTGAATTGGCTGGCCGTATTATTGCGCTGTATAACGCAGACGGCACAATTTCAGAAACATTGACAAACCCGACGCGTATTGCAGACAAAGTACCAGGCACCCCAAAAATGGTTGGTTTGGACATTATCTGGGATATGGAATGGGAAGATGACGACCGCGAATACGAAGACGGCAAGATTATGGATCCAAAGACAGGCAAAGTATATTCCAGTGTAATTTGGCAGAAAGAACCAAACAAACTGAATGTTCGTGGCAAGATTGGTCCGTTTGGTCGTACCCAGCAATGGAACGCGATTGAAAAAACAGAATTGCCAGCAGATTTACAAAACTTGGATGTCAGCACTTGGCAACCAACCCGCAAATAATAATCCAAAGGTCATAAAAAAAATCCCCCAAGCGGGGGATTTTTTTAAATCAGTCTTGCAAAAAGCATTGCGTTTCATATTCGTTTTTACAGTTGTCCTTGTCTGTATCATCAACTGCCTTGGAATAACATTTTACACAATCTGTGAAAACCGTATTATTATCACACAGACCACATTTTGACATTGCGTTTGGAGTAATATGTGTTACTTTGCTGGGGTCTGATTTTATTACACATCCTTTTGTTTCTTTGTCCCAAAGTTCTGTTTCTGAATCACATTTTACACAATAGTATGATCCACTTGAATCTTTCTTTTGTCCTTGGTATTCTGTTGTGTCACATTTAATGCATGCATTGGATGTTGGGCTTTCAAATGCCGATCCGTCTGGACAAGACTTAACACAGACATTATTGCGTTTAATTAAACCGTCGGTACAATCTTCTGGTGTGGTGCATGGTGTTGATATTTCTGTGCCACACGCGTCATATTCTGTCGGGTATGTGCATTTACCGCCACCAACCAATGTTATTGTTTTGTTTTCTTTGTATGTTGGTCGAGAAGAATTGCCACCTTTTGTTGAAAATTTCGTGGTATCAAATGTTTTATATGTGCCCTGACTGTTTGGGCCAGCATTACAACATACATACCATGTATCTGTTTCATCATTTTGCCAAATCATACCAGTCTCATGCATTTCTACACGCGCCACAGCCCCTTGTTTTTTGTTGGCACAGCTACTTTGACCACCACCACAATATCTATATTCTCGATAGCCCTTTGCATTATATTTTACAAAACATTCGGAACTAGATCCGATTTGCCAATTGGCTAATACAGGACTTGTCACAAATATCATAACTGATGCAAGTATAAATTTTCTCATTTTTATCCCCCGATTTATAAAAATTCATTACAGAAACAGATTGCACCATGTCGTCAATGATGCGTAATTCCATCCTTTCTGTTATTTTATTATCGTATTTTATTGAATTTCAGATTTTTTTTCAACAATAAAATATTTTGTTGTTCCTGTCAGAAATCATAGGTAACAAAGACGCAATGTAAAAAAATCCCCCGTTTGGGGGATTTTTTACATCATTCCTGGCATGCCACCCGCCATTGGTGGGGTGGATGGTTTTTCTTCGGGGATTTCTGTCATAACTGCGCCCGTGGTCAGCATTACACCTGCGGTACTTGCTGCGGCTGCGATTGCAGTTTTTACAACCTTGGCTGGGTCGATGATACCAGCAACCATCATATCAACATATTCGCCAGATTGTGCGTTGTAACCAAAGTTATAATCAGATGATTCTATAACCTTGCCTACAACAATTTCGCCAGATGTGCCAGCGTTTTCAGCAATCTGGGCACAAGGTGCGATAATTGCACGGCGTACAATATCAATACCGACATTTTGGTCTGTGTTTGCGCCTGTTAAATTTTCCAATGCTTTTACTGCGCGTACCAATGCAATACCGCCACCAGCAACGATACCTTCGGCCACAGCGGCACGTGTTGCAGCCAGTGCGTCATCAACACGGTCTTTCTTTTCTTTTACTTCGACTTCGGTCATGCCACCAACCTTGATAACAGCAACACCACCGACCAGTTTTGCCAATCTTTCAGACAGTTTTTCACGGTCGTAATCACTGGTTGATGCGGCAATAGCAACACGGATTTCGTCTGCACGTGCGTCAATCGCAGCTTTTTCGCCACCGCCATGTGCCAACAGGGTAGAGTCTTTGGAAACGACGACTTTTTTCGCACTGCCCAATACCATTGGGCTGATGTTTTCAAATGTCATACCCATATCATCAGAAATAACTGTTGCGCCTGTAACAATCGCGATATCTTTCAACATTTCTTTGCGTCTGTCGCCAAAACCAGGTGCCTTGACCGCGCAAACCTTTAACCCACCGCGCAGACGGTTCAGAACCAATGTTGCCAATGCTTCGGATTCAACATCTTCGGCAATAATCAATAATGGTTTGCCAGACTGGGCAATTGGTTCCAAGATTGGTAACAACGCCTGCAATCCTGTGATTTTCTTTTCAGAAACCAAGATTTGTGCGCCATCTAATTCTGACAACATTTTTTCGCTGTTTGTAACAAAATAAGGTGACATAAATCCTTGGTCAAATTGCATACCTTCGACAACATCGATTTCTGTATCCAGACCTTTGGCTTCTTCAACGGTAATAACACCTTCTTTGCCGACGCGTTCCATTGCGTTTGCGATTTTTTCGCCAATGTCAGAATCAGAATTCGCAGAAATTGTCGCAACTTGTGCAATTTCACTGCTGTCTTTGACAGGACGAGCGTGCGCATCAATGTCTGCGATAACGGCCGCAGTTGCCATATCAATACCGCGTTTAACATCCATTGGGTTCATGCCAGCGGCAATTACACGACGACCTTCGCGGATAAGTTTTTGCGCCAATACAGTTGCGGTTGTTGTGCCGTCACCTGCGTCATCGCCCGCTTTTTTTGCAACTTCTTGAACCATGCGTGCGCCGATATTTTCTTGGGGGTCTTTTAATGACACGGCCTTGGCCACGGTAACACCGTCTTTGGTTGCAACAGGTGCGCCATATGATTTTTCAATAACGACTGTGCGTCCCTTTGGACCCATAGTGATTTTTACGGCGTTCGCCAGTTTATCAACACCGGCCGCCATTTTTTCAGTATCAAAAATAATATCTTTTGCCATAATTTATCTCCGTCTGTTATTCCAAGATACCCAAGATATCTGTTTCTTTGATTAAAACATAATCGCGTCCATCAATTTTAACTTCGTTCACAGTTGCTGCCCATTTTGCAAATAAAACGACATCGCCTGCCTTGACAGATAATGGGATTAAATTATCGCCATTATATGTGCCGTTGCCAGTCGCAATAACACGACCGCGTGATGGCTTTTCCTTGGCGTTATCTGGGATAATAATTCCACCAGCAGTAATATTTTCTTCTTCGATTCTTTCCAGCAGAACATAATTATGTAAAGGTTTAAACATATATAATCTCCTTTAACTTTAAAACCTGTGCTATTGATATAGTCTAAAAATGATTGATTTCAAGTCTGTATTTTAATAAGATAAAACCGAAAAACAAGGGGAATAAAAATATGTACGATAAAAACAATGTCTTTGCCAAGATAATCCGTGGTGAAATACCTGCGAACAAGGTTTGTGAAAATGAATTTGCGATGTCTTTTTATGATGTAAATCCTGTGGCAAAAACTCATGTTCTGGTTGTTCCGCGTGGCGAATATGTAAATATGTTTGACTTTTTGCACAACGCAACTGATGCTGAACAGACCGGTTTTTGGAATTGTGTCAAAGAAACTGCACGCAAAATGAACTGTGATGATGCATGTAATATTATTGCAAATGTTGGTCGTGGTACATTCTTTTATCAAAGTGTTCCACACTTTCATATGCACATAATTGCAGGCGAAAAAATCCAAGACTTTTCAGATATTGCACAATAAAAAATGAGAATAAATGTACGCGTTATCCCACGGGCAAAAATAAATCGGGTTGAAATCCAATCCGATGGTGTTGTACGCGTACATACAACAACTGCGCCAACTGATGGCAAGGCTACAAATGATGTAATAAAAATGCTGGCGGAACACTATGGCGTTCCAAAGACCAGCATTAAATTGATACGCGGCGCAACATCGCGCGACAAAGTTTTTGAGTTTTAATAACCCAAAATTTGTTCGGTCAATTCTGCGACTGTATTTGCGTTATAGAAATTATAATTATCTGTTTTAACAACAAAGCCGCAATCCATCATATGTTTTATCAATTCACCCAATGGCGCCCAAAAATTACCTGTATTCAGAAAGAATAATGGTTTTTTTGTTTCGCCAATTTGTTGCATTGTCATAATATCTGATAATTCGTTCAGTGTGCCAATCCCGCCAGGCAGAATTATAAACGCGTCAGACATTTCAAACATAATCTGTTTGCGTTCATTGACGCCGTCAACTACCTGCATTTCAACGCCTTCGTGTGCAGGTTCTTGTAATGCAATAACATCGTCTGTGGATACGCCCTTGACAACACCGCCGTTTTCCAATGCACCATTTGCCACAGTTCCCATCAAACCGACATCACCACCACCAAACACCATACGAATACCATTTTTTGCCAGCAGTTTTCCAACTTCATACGCGTCTTTTTTAAATTGCGGGTCGCATCCGAACTGATGACCACAGTATACCGCGATAGATTTTAATTTTTTTACCATTGTATTTTTCCTTTATTTTTGGAAATTATATCATAAAATAATCCAACAATGAATGAAAAGTTTTTGAATTTTATCAGTAATTATAAAGGCCGGCATCTTGCTGTTGCGGTCAGTGGTGGTGTTGACTCTGTATGTCTGTTGCATTGGTTGGCAGAAACAAATATGAGCGTTACAGCACTGCATGTCAATCATGGTCTGCGTGACGCGGCGGATACAGAAACAAGATATGTTGCAGATTTATGCCAGAAATTAAATATACCGTGCCAGATTTTTCATTGGACAGGGGATAAACCGTCATCGGGACTTGAAGCGGCTGCTCGTGATGCGCGGTATAAGTTTATGACAGATTGGTGTTTGGAAAATAATATTGATGCGCTGATGGTGGCACATCAGGCGGACGACCAGATTGAAACATTTTTAATGAACCTGTCGCGTGGCAGTGGGGTAAACGGTCTGTCTGCAATGCAGGCTGAATCATATCGTGATGGGGTTAAGATAGTAAGGCCGTTATTAGGTGTTTTTCGCAGTGAATTGATTAAATATTGTGATGATAACGGCATTAAATATTTCTGCGATGAAATGAATGACGATGAAAACTATACGCGCGTCAAAATTCGCAAGAACCGTCATTTGTTGTCAGAAAAACTTGGAATTAGTGATGAGCGTATTTTACTGGCGGTGGAAAACTTGTCGCGCGCCCGTCGTGCATTGGACGGGGATGTGTCTGCGCGTGTAAAATCAGTATTATATGATGACTATGCGTTATTTTCAGATTTTTTTCTGTTTGACGTACCGACCGATATTAGTTTAAAATCATTGGGCGTTTTAATTCAAACGATTGGGGGGAATGATTATCAGCCACGCTTGAATTCGTTGACCTTTGCACTAGATAAATTAAAGTCAGATTGTAAATTTACACTGGGGCATTGTACGGTGCGGCGTTTCAAAAACCAGATTCTGATTGTCCCCGAAGGTGCAAAAACAAGTATTAGGAAGAAAAATGAAAAAATTAAAAGACTTCAAAAAATCAAATCCAGTAAATAAACAAAAGCGTGATCGTTCATCAATGTTTTTGGCGATGTTCTTTGTATTAATGGCCGCGGTTGCGGTGCGTGTTTATATGTTGGGTAATAATCCTGTAAATCCTGTCGCAGGTGAAACAATAACTATTTCACGTCCGATTGAACTATCTTTTTCTGATGTTATCAGACGTGCAGATGAAATTAAAACAATGGAAATTCGTGGCGACAATGCGTCTGGTACATTAAAAGACGGTACAAAATATGATGCAACAATCACATATGATCCAGAAATGCTGGCAAAATTAGCAGAAAGTGGTACTGCAATAACAATTGATACATCAAAAACATTTATGGAAGGCGTAATGACATTTGCGCCATTGTTGCTGACATTGTTGTTTATCTTTTGGATTTTGCGTGGTTTTCGTCGTGGTGGTCCAGGTGGTATTGGTCGCAGTCTGGTTGCACAAAACCCAACCAAGATTGCCACAGGCAAGCCAAAGACAACATTCAAAGATGTTGCAGGGATTGATTCTGAAAAGCAAGAGTTGTCAGAAATTGTTGATTTCTTAAAGAACAAAGATAAATACAAAAGTCTTGGCGCGCGTGTTCCTCGTGGTGTATTGCTGTCGGGTCAGCCGGGAACTGGTAAAACATTATTGGCGCGCGCAATCGCAGGCGAAGCAGATGTTCCGTTCTTTGCTGCGTCTGGTTCTGATTTTTCTGGTATTATCGTAGGGCTTGGTGTTGCCAAGATAAAAGAAATCTTTGAAATGGCAAAGCGTAACGCCCCATGCATATTGTTTATTGATGAAATAGATGCAATTGGTCAAAAGCGTTCAACTCATTCATATAACGACCAAGACCGTGAACAAACATTAAATCAGTTGCTGATTGAAATGGATGGTTTTGCAAACGATACAGGTATTATTGTAATTGGTGCAACAAACCGTGTTGATATGCTGGATGCGGCATTGTTGCGTCCTGGTCGCTTTGACCGTCAGGTTTATATCGAATTGCCAGATATGGCAGGGCGTCGTGAAATCCTGGATTTATACGCCAAGAAAGTAAAAATAGGCGATGGTGTAAACTTGCAAGATGTTGCGCGTGGTACTACGGGCTTTTCAGGTGCAGATTTGGAAAACTTGTTGAACGAAGCGGCACTGCACGCTGTTCGTAATGGGCGCAGTGAAATTACCCTAGATGATATGGAAGAAGCACGCGATAAAATCATTATGGGACCACGTAAAATCCGTAAGATGCGTCCCGAAGATATTAAACTGACCGCATATCACGAAGCAGGACATGCGTTCGTAAGTCTGATGTATGCTGATATAACAGACCCAATACACAAGGCAACAATTATTCCACGTGGTCGTGCGCTGGGTATGGTTCAGCATTTGCCAATTGATGACAAAGTTTCAATGACTTTGGACGAAGTGCGTGCAAATCTGTCTATTTACTTGGCAGGTCGCAGTGCCGAAGAATTGTTCTTTGGTGCGAATAAGGTTACAACAGGTGCAGAAAGCGATATTGCCATGGCAACCCGTTTGGCGCGCTATTCAATTACAACTGCAGGTTTGTCACCACGCGTTGGTTTGGCTGCAATCAATCAAGTTGGCACATTTGGTGTTCGTGGTGCGCTGGAAAATGCGTCAGAAAAGACAGCTGAACTGGTTGATAATGAAATTAAGGCTTGGCTGGATGCTGCGCATAAAGATGCAACAAAACACTTGCGTCAGAATAAAAAGACCGTTGAAAAACTGGCAAATGCGTTGCTGGAACATGAAACATTGACGGGCGAAGAAATTCGTGAAATTGTTTTTGGGAAAAAGCAAAAAACAACCAAAAAAACGGTCAAGAAAAATGCAACAAAAACTAAAAAACAATAAATTTGAATTGATTCAAATGCCGCCCCAGAACACACAGTCTGTGATTGTGCAATCGGGGGTGGATTGTATTATCTTTGACCCGTGGGGCAGGGCAGAAGACTGGGAAAATGTGTTAAAAGAACGCGGATTAAAACTGCGTGCAATTTATGTAACGCATGGGCATCCAGATCATATATCTGCGGCACCAAAACTGGCAGAAATGTTTAATGTTCCATGGTTTTTGCATAATGCAGATTTTCGGCTGGTTGGTTGGGGAAATGACTTGTTGGAATACTTTGGATTGCCACCAATTACCATTGGCGATGTCCGTCCAACAGTCTTGGATTTGTCAGATACAGCAGTTTTACCAAATTTGCATATGCGTATTATTGAAACGCCTGGGCATACACCTGGGGGCGTGGCGTATTATTTCCCGGATGAACAGGTAATAATAATCGGCGACACATTGTTCCAAGAATCTGTTGGCCGATATGACTTGCCCGGTGGTGATAAAAATATGCTGATGAAGTCAATTTTGAATCTATATAACCTGCAATTACCTGATGAAACCGAAGTAATTCATGGCCACGGTATGGCGACGACGGTTGGATGGCTGCAAAAGAATAATCCTTATTTTTACGCATAAATTTAAGATTTTTATTCACTTTTGAAATAAGTGTGCTATTGTTGTATCATGACAGAAAAAACATATTCGGGCTTTGTGGCGATAATTGGCCCAACAAACGCCGGCAAAAGTACATTATTAAATCAAATAATGGGACAAAAGGTTTCCATCGTTTCGCACAAGGTTCAGACCACGCGAACCCGTCTGCGTGCGGTAAAAATGGTGGGTGATAAACAGCTGATATTCGTTGATACCCCTGGGGTGTTCAAGCCATCACGCAGACTGGACAGGGCGATGGTTGCAGCCGCGATGGACGCGGTAAGTGATGCAGATGCAGTGTTGCTGTTGGTTGACGCACAAAAGGGTATAACTGAAACAATCCGCACACTGGCAGAAAAAATCAAAGACCGCCCAAATATCTTTGTTGCGTTGAACAAGGTTGACGCAATCGCGAAACTAGATTTGTTGCCAATGGTTGCAGAATTGAATCAAATGGCACCATGGTCTGAAATATTTATGATTTCTGCGTTAAAGAATGACGGGATTGAAAAAATGCTGAAGGCATTGGCAAACGTTATGCCAGAAAGCCCATATTTATTTGATACTGTGGATGCACCAGATGTTCCAGATGAATTGTATTTATCAGAATTGACCCGTGAAAAGATTTATAAATATATTCACCAAGAATTGCCGTACCATATCAATGTCGTAACAGAACGCGTTGATGTTGATGACGAAGGTGTCTTGGATATATATCAAAAGATTGCAGTTCGCAATGATGGTCATAAAAAGATTGTTGTTGGTCGTGGTGGGGCGCAACTAAAACAAATCGGAACTGCCGCGCGTCATGATATTCAGGATCAGTGGGGGGTAAATGCACGCTTGCACCTGTTTGTGCGTGTTGAACCGGATTGGGAAGAAAAGGCAGAAAACTACACAGACCAAGGTCTGGAATTTGGTAAGTAAAAAAGAGGTGTAAATATGTCGTTATATAAACGCGTTTTCCCATATGTATTGGCTGCAGCGCCTGTCGCTATTTCGTCTTGTGTGTCGATGAAAACTTTTCAAGCCAAAGCTGTCGTAAAGCAAATCGTAGATGAAGACTATTATTGTGATGTTGACAATGATAGTTTGGTTGACTTTAAATTACGTATTTCAGATTTTAATCCGGAAAAAAGAGCTATGTTTACGGGCTATATACAAGCTGGTGATACGCTGAATTTAAAGTTGCCCAATTGGGTGTTGGATGAAGGCAAGATAATAATTTCTGATATAGATTCTGTGAATGGACGTACTTATACTGATTTACGCAGACTATACAATGTAAATCAAGTGCGTACAGAAATTGGCCAACCAAAACAAAGATAATAAAAAAGGACATACAAATGAATTATGATGAAGAAAGTGTAAAAAAGATGAACGAATTGCCAAAAGAATCAGTCAAAGGGCTGACAGGGATTGTTTGTCTCTGTGTTGTGCTTATGATATTTGGGCTTGCAAGTACTGTGCCTGAAAAAACGCAGGGTGTTGTTAAAAAACGTGATAAAAATCTGTTATATGTTCGGAATCTGAAAGATACATCACAATATTTTATCGTTACAAGCCAGATGAATTTCTGGCCATCTGAAATACGTGCGTTTCCATATGTTGTGCCCGGTGATACACTGACGTATGTAAATCACAGAACACCAACTATGCCGTTTGGTACTGTGAAGCGTATAAATTCCAAGAAATTTGCGGATTTTGCCAAAGAACGTGAAAAATTACAACGCAATGCATTACAGCCCAGAACAAAGTAAAATATAAAATAATCACAATAGGATATATATGTTGTCGTATAAAGAAGTATTGTTAATGTTGTCTGGTGCAGGATTGATTACATCTTGTGCGCCAGTTTCTAATATTACAAAACCGGTTGCTGCACGTGTTGTTTATATAACAAAATATCACTATTTAGACCAAAATGGTGATGGCGCGGTTGATAATTGTCTGTATATTAACGGGAACAAGCAGGATAATAATCAGTGTTATTTTCATGATTATATTCAAATTGGTGATACATTAAAATTTCGTGCGGCAAATAAACGTTTAGTCAATCTAAGTGCAGATGTTGCAACACGAAATGTGATATTAGATTCTGTTAATAATAAATCGGTAGAAGATTTGAAGCGTATTTATACAGAAAAACGGATTTGTAAAACAAAATAAAAAGGAGTCAGAAATGGCAGAGTTACAAGAAGGTGGAAACCCAAAAGAATTTATGGATAATAATGGGAAAAAATTAGAAGAAATCAAACAACAAAAAGATTCACAAAGTTCAGGTACACCCACTAAATATGAAGTCTCGTCAATCCCTGCTGTGTTTGGTGTGTTGTTGTTTTTGTTTGTATGTTATACTGTCATAGAACCAGAAACCAAACGTACACAAGGTATTGTTAAGGATCGTAAGGCTAATTCAATTGTTGTTCAAAATTTAAAGGACACGACATTATACAATGTATTTAAACACGATGATAAAATGATAGTGGATAAAAAACGTGCATTTTCACATGTTGCACCTGGCGATACATTGGAATACGTTTTGCCCAAAAGCGCAAATACAGTGACATTTTCTGCAGTACGCAAAGTCAACGGAATGTCTATGGCTGAATTTGCAAAACAACGTCAGCGTATTATGGAGTCTGCCAAAATCAGAAACGGTTTAAATCAGAAAACAAAATAAGGCATAAGACTTGACAATTTGTTATTTTGTATTATATTTATATGTGTAATGCAAAACAAAAGGATAAAAAATGCAATTTTATAAAAAAGTTTTATTAACATTATCAAGTGCTGGCGTTATGGCGTCTTGTGTGCCATTGTCAATGATAACACGACCTGCAAAAGGTACAGTTGTTGAAAAAGATGCATATAATGTATTCTTAGATTCAGACAACGATGGTCTGGCTGATGTAAAAATGTATATGAATGGTTCAAAATTAAGGAATAATCAATGTTATTTTGATGATTATATTGTGGTTGGCGACACTTTGAAATATCGCACTACACAAGACAATCCTGTTATTTTAAGTGCTGATTATTATGACGCTGTCTTAGATTCTGTCAATAATCTATCTGCAGAAGATTTGATGCGTATCTATCAAATCAATGCTATACGTCACTCGATTGGTCAAGAAAAAGCAAGATAAAGGAATATGTTAACAACATCTGATTTTGATTTTGATTTACCAACAGATTTAATTGCGTCGCATCCGCTGTCTCAGCGTGATGCGTCGCGTATGTTAGTAGTTGAAGAGGAAAAAATATCAGATAAACATATTCGGGATTTCTTAGGTTATTTGCAGCCGGGCGATGTTGTTGTTTTTAATAACTCACGCGTGATACCGGCGCGTTTTACGGCAGATGGTAAATACGAAATTACATTGCATACTGCAACGGATGATGGGTGTTGGTTGGGGTTATGCAAGCGGTTTACTAAAATTTCTGTAGGAACGCAATTATCACTGGATGATGGTACGAGAATACAGATTGTTGAAAATACAGACAGCGGTCTGAAAATCAAATTTTTATGCGACAATGTTTTTGATGTCTTGGAACGCGTTGGTAAAATGCCTTTGCCACCATATATGAAGCGCGAAGAACAATCCGAAGACCGTGAACGTTATCAGACTGTATATTCGTCACCCTTGGGTTCGATGGCGGCGCCAACGGCAGGTTTACATTTTACAAATGAATTGTTGGACGAAATTAAACAGCGTGGTGCCCAGATCGTGAATGTTACATTGCATGTTGGCGCAGGCACATGGATGCCTGTTAAGACAGAAAATCTGTCAGAACATAAAATGCACAGCGAATGGTGCTGTATAACAGACGAACAGGCAGATATTATCAATAACGCAAATCGTGTAATTGCGGTTGGCACAACATCAATGCGCACACTGGAAAGCGCGGCACAAAATGCGCCTGACGGTCATCGTGTTGCGCCTATTTGTACATCTACATCTATATTTATCACGCCTGGATATAAATTCCGTGTGGTTGATGTGTTGCTGACGAATTTTCATTTGCCAAAATCAACATTATTTATGTTGGTTTCTGCTTTCTCGGGTTTGGACGAGATGAAGGCCGCCTATAAACACGCAGTTGATGAAAAATACAGATTTTTTAGCTATGGCGATTGCTGCTTGTTATTTAAAAAGGATGGATAATGTCATTAAAATTTAATTTGATTGCTACAGATGGTAACGCGCGTCGCGGTTCTGTTGAAACAGCGCATGGTACATTTCAGACGCCTGCATTTATGGCGGTTGGTACTGCGGCCACGGTCAAGGCCCTGACCATGGAACAAGTTGCCGCAACTGGTACTCAGGTTATTTTGGGTAATACATACCATTTAATGATGCGCCCAGGTGGTGATTTGGTGGAAAAAATGGGCGGTTTGCATCAGTTTGGTGGCTGGCATGGGCCGATTTTAACAGACAGTGGTGGTTTTCAGGTTATGAGCTTGTCAACCCTGACCAAAATGAGCGAAGATGGTGTCCAATTTACATCTCACTTTGATGGTGGTAAAAAGCACTTTTTGCGTCCCGAAGATTCTGTACATATTCAGCATCAGTTGGATTCTAATATCACAATGGTTTTGGACGAATGTTTGAAATTGCCAGCCGACAGAAAGCGTGTTGAAAAAAACGTTGATATGGTTACGCGCTGGGCAAAACGTAGCAAGGACGCGTTCATTGACAGACCGGGATACGGTATTTTTGGCATTGTCCAAGGGGCAGATTTTCCAGATTTGCGTGAAAAGTCTGCGCGTGAATTGACTGCGATTGGTTTTGATGGTTATGCAATTGGTGGTTTGGCTGTTGGTGAACCACAGGATGTTATGTTTAATATGATTGCGACAACAACACCATTATTGCCAACAGATAAACCAAGATATCTGATGGGTGTTGGTACACCGTTGGATATATTGGGCGCGGTTGAACGCGGTGTTGATATGTTTGACTGTGTAATGCCAACGCGTGCCGGTCGTACGGCTCAGGCATTTACCAGACATGGCACAATGAATATGCGTAATGCAAAGTTCCGTGAAGATAACACTCCATTGGATGACAAATGCGGCTGTCCTGCATGTAAATTATCACGCGCGTATATTCATCACTTGATAAAGTGTAATGAGATTTTGGGCGCAACATTGCTTACGCAACATAATTTATGGTTCTATCAGGATTTAATGCGTGATATCAGAACCGCGATAGAACAGGGTAACTTTGCGCAATTTAAAGCAGAATTTATCAAGCGATATACAGGTGAATAAAATGCGCAAAAAAACACAAGAAACATTGATACCCAATCCGGTCTTGCGTTTTAATGATTTTAGCAAGCGCATATATGATATTTATAGACAAGATAATTATGTTTATATGCTTACTGGGAAAGCAAAACGGTTTAATTGGTTTAGCAAAACAACATATAAGCATGTAATGGAAAAGCATGTGTTCTTAACACCGCAACATGCGCTGGATTATTATAATTTAATGAAATATATAAAATGCTATCAAACGGGAAGCGTGTCCTCTGAAGGTAATACAATTACAGGTGGTGTCAATTGTTTTGTAGAGGATAATACATCGTATAAAGTAACTTCTGTGTATTTAAGAGGTGTGTTTCATATAATAAAAGATTCTGCATTTGTGCCAGTTGATAAATTATCTTTTTTTCCATGTTTGCACAGTGTACGCGTAAATAGATGTGTCTATTCACTGCTTTTACCTTCATTTGATGGTTACAATGAAAAGTATAGCGCAACACCGTTTACAGAAGTTACAATGTTTAGGAACGAAGAAGAAGCGTGTGAATATGAAAAAATACAACACATTATATACGAAAAATATGATTTATCTGAACCAATCAAGCGAAATCAAAAACAGATTGATTATATGAATAAAATGTGTCAATTATTACAACAGACAAAACAAGGAAAGATATATGAATAAAAATAACCCAGTGTTAACACTAAGTATGGATGATAAAATATATCTGGCAGTTGCCAAGAGTTTTTCAGAACCATTTTCATTTGTTTATACATTGGCATGTAACAGACAGAAAAAATCAGGTCAGTATGATATGGTCGCATCTGCTAATATTCATACGTTCAAAGACAAAGGTGCAGCACGTGTTTATCATGACACAATTGCACAATTGGTTGAAATAAACGAAGGGGCCAGTCAGTATAAAATGCTGTTTGATTTGAATAAAGTCAAGATAGAGGCTTTTGAAAAACTTCAAAGATAAAAAAGATAAGGAAAGGAGAAAAAATGGCAAAACAGAAAAAGCAAGTCGAGGTTATCGATATGGGTGGTGCCAAGACCGTCGCTAAAAAGAAATCTTTTGTTACGATAACAAAGCGCACTTTTGCAATAATAACCCTTGTATGGTTTGTCTTGCTGGCATGGTTGCCATTGCATGTAAAAAACATATATTCCCAACCAATAAAGAAATCTATTGTTGTGTCAATGTTCTTTGACTTGCAAAAGGGTATCGTAAAACAGTACGAAGCATTACTGGATTCTGTGGCAGACAGTATAAATCTGGAAAAGCCAATCGCAATTGCCATTGACAAGGTAAAAATCGTGGAAAAAAGCGTGGACAAGGTAACAAATACAACAAAGTCTGCCAAAGAAAAAACAGCGGCTGTATCTGAAAAGACCAGTGGTGTTAAAAAGCTGACCGGATTGGCAAATAAATTCGGTGTTAAAACAGACGGCATAGACAAGACTGTTGCAAATGTTGATAAAACTGTTGAATCTGCAAATAAGACAATCGCATCCGTTGATGATACAGCCAAAAAGGTCAATCAACAGCTGGATAAAATTAAATCAGATTTGACCCGTACTGCCCAGACGGAATTTGATACAATGCTGGACAGCGCGATTAAAACTGCGCTGGATAAACAATCTGGTGGATTGGGTACAACATTGCTGACAAACTATGGTGTTGAACATGTTTATCCATGGCGTCCATCCAGCTGGGCAACGGCAACCAAGATTTATAACGACTTGGCGGCTTCTGATGTAACAACAATAACAGTAATTACAAATACAGTTGATAAATACTTTGGCTATGTTGCATGGGGCTTGGTTGCAGCTGTATGGGCAATTGGTTTATACTTATGGTTGCTTGTTTCTAAAAAGGTCAAGGCAATGATAAAGCCATTTAATGTCTGCTCACGTTGTGGTCATACATACGCAGATAAGCGCACTGCGCTGGGATTCTTAAAAGTGTTCAAGCCATGGACTTGGTTCTAAAAGTAAGATAAAAGGAGTAATAATATGGAAAAACAAAAAGTAGAAATTATAAATACTAGCCCAAGATTAGCCGCAATATTATTGATATTTATTACAATGAATACCTGTGTGTCTATGGTGCAACAAGAATTAATGCATCAAACACAACAGAAACAGTTAAAACAGGCAAAAAAACAATATACATTGGATTCGTTAAGATATGAAAATATGTTGCGTTTCCAAGATGAATATTTAAAAGCGTCTGCCAAGCAACACGCAACGGATTCTTTGTTAAATATTGCCACGCGTGAATTGGGACGTGACGTTCGCGCAAAAACAAATCAGTCAAAAAAAGTACTGAAATTTGCCGAACAGAATGTAAAACAAAGATAATAAAAAAAGTACTTGCAATTGCAAAAAATATATGTCATTATATACCACGCAATGCGAGCGTAGCTCAGTTGGCTAGAGCGCAACCTTGCCAAGGTTGAGGTCGAGGGTTCGAGCCCCTTTGCTCGCACCAGAATT
>JAZOUE010000122.1:0-4665 GCA_045658045.1 Candidatus Enterousia sp. | reverse complement strand
AAAAAAACGAATAACCAAACACATAGAGCATAAAAATCAAGGAACGCAAATCGCGTTCCCAGAAAATTCACTATTGTGGCATTTGACCGAAATTTGGTGGCACAATCAGTTTTTGGTTTTCTGCGACAATTGGTTCAACTTCACACGTTTGTGAACAAGCCGACAAAACACATGGTGCTATAACCAATGCAATCAATAATAAAACCTTTCTCATATTTCCCCCTTTACAAAAATCATAGTGCAAAAATAGAGGTTTGCACTATGACCCTTGAACATTAATTTACAGTGGCATCTTTACCGCATCTTTCATCATTTCGACAAATTCAGCAAGCGGCATAGATTCCTGCTTTTCTTGTCCCAGACGACGCAATGTCACCATTTTATCAGCCATTTCTTTTTCACCAACAACGGCAATAATCGGTGTCTTGGCCAATGACAGTTCACGGATTTTATAATTAACTTTTTCATCACGCAAATCTGCGCGCGTGTTCACACCAACCGAACGCAATGCACTAACAACTTCTTTTGCATAGTCTGCGTGCTTTTCAGAAATTGGTGTGACAACAACTGGTTCTGGGCTCAACCACAATGGTAAATTACCACCCGTTGATTCCAATAAGATTCCCATAAAGCGTTCAATAGACCCCAACATAGCACGATGTAACATAATTGGACGATGCTTTTCACCATCTTCACCAACATAACTTAAATCGAATCGTTCTGGTAAATTCATATCCAATTGCACCGTACCACACTGCCATACACGCCCCATCGAATCCTTTAAATAATTATCGATTTTTGGACCATAGAACGCAGCATCACCTTCGGCAATTTCGAATTCAATGCCATTTGATTCCAATGCGTGTTTCAATGCGCCTTCGGCCTTGTCCCAAATTTCATCCGAACCAATACGGAATTCAGATTCTTTGCGCGTAGCCAATTTCATTGTAATTTTTTCAAATCCAAATTTAGCATAGATATCTTTGATAAAGCGCAGGATTTTTACAACCTCTTCTTCCAGTTGTTCTTCTGTACAGAAGATATGTGCATCGTCCTGAGTAAATTCACGAACACGCATCAATCCTGACAAACCGCCTGCCGCTTCATAACGATGCACCTTGCCAAATTCAGCCATATACAACGGCAAATCTTTGTATGAACGTAGTCCATGTCCAAACACCAACATTCCACCAGGACACGACATTGGTTTTATACAAAAGACTTTTCCATCTTGTGTTTTTCCCGAATAGTTATGTTCACCGTATTTTGCCCAGTGACCACTGCGTTCCCACAGACATCTGTCCATAACCGCCGGGGTTGAAATTTCTTGATACCCCGCTAATTCCTGGCGATGGCGCACATATTCAATCAAACGACGATAAATCTTATATCCCTTGTCGTGCCAGAAAACAGACCCTGGGGCATAATCTGGTTCAAAATGGAACAAGTCCATATCTTTACCCAGTTTTCTGTTGTCGCGCGCTGCGGCTTCTTCTTGCATTTTCAAGAACGCGTCCAATTCTTCTTTGGATGCAAATGCATCAACATAGATACGTTGCAACATTTTGTTTTTCGCGTTTCCTTTCCAGTACGCACCGGCGACACTACGAATTTTAAAAGAATCCCTTGGTAAATCTTTGGAAGATTCGACATGTGGTCCGCGGCATAAATCTACGAAATCACGGAAAGTATAAATAGACAACGCTTCGCCTGCGGCATCATATTCATTTAACCATTCCATTTTATATGGCTGTGCTGCAAAGATTTCCTTTGCTTCATCTAATGCAACATTACGTTGTTCAAAGCGACCATTAGACTTGATTAAATCGCGCATTTCCTTTTCAATTTTTGCAAAATCATCTTCGGAAAAGCGATATTCTGTATCAAAGTCATAATAAAAACCGTTTTCAATTGCCGGTCCCCCTGCGAATTTAACCTCAGGGTGCAATTTTTTTACCGCTGCCGCCATTACGTGTGCCAACGAATGACGAATTATTTCAATATCATAAGACATAACAAAATACCTTTACTTTTTATTTATTTTTTCAAACAGATTAATTATAGAAACTTGTGCGATTTATCGCAATAGAAATTACACCCCCAACGGGGTTGTAGTAGTCGCTGTAAAGAACAAATTAAATAATTTCATGTCTGTTATTTTATTCTTATACACAATAAAAGTCAACAAAAACCCGCCATACGGCGGATTTCTTGTTATTTATCTAAAATACACCCGAACAGAACGGCGAAAAAGAAACACACACTGCCACCAATTACAAACAGGTGCCATACTGCGTGTGAAAACTTCATACGACGCCATAAATAGAATATTACACCAATCGTATAAGACAATCCGCCTGCCAAAATAAACCACAAGCCACGCACTGGGATATTTGCAATCATCGCAGGCAATATAAATAACAAGGTCCACCCCATTGCAACATATAACGCAACCATCCAACGTGGTTGTTGTTTTGGATTACGAATTTTCATATACGAACCGAACAAAACAATTCCCCATAAAATCGCGAACACAATCCACCCGACCAGCCCGCGCAAATTTACCAACAAAAATGGCGTATAAGTCCCTGCAATCAACGCATAAATTGCAACACTGTCCCAAACTTCAAAGAAACATTCGTGCTTTTTACCAATTGTCGCATGACACATTGTTGAACCAAAATACAGGGTAATCATTGTCACGCCAAATATTGCACATGATACAATCGCCCATGCGTCGCCTTTTAGTCCTGCGAACACAACCAACAATGTCAACGCAGCAATCGCCAACCCAATTCCAATACCATGCGTTAAAATATTAACGACTTCTTCAGACTTGGTTGATGGTTTTTCCCAACGGAACAACCCAGTTGCCCGCAGAACCTTTAATAATTGTGACCCATGCGAATCTTTTTTAACCGCCCGAATTCTGGCACGTTTTTCCTTGGTCATTTTATCGCCCCCTCTATTCTTTTAATCACACGTTCGCCACCCATAACTGTCATTATTGAATACAGGTCTGGGGTGTTTGTACGGTCCGATAACGCCACACGCAGATTCATTGCAACATCGCCATTTTTAATACCGCTTTTTTCTGCAACAGCGACAATTTTTGCCCACCAAGTATCTTTATCATCTGCGGCATCGTATGTTTCCAAGAACGCGCGCAACGCATCCTTGTTAAATTCATATTCTGTATTTGGGACAAATAACTCATCCCAGAAAAACGCAACATTTTCCAATGTCTGCGACCAAGTAATAAAGTCTTTACGCACACGCTTTGGATTATCGCGTTCAATACCCAAGACACCTGTCAGATATTGAACATCTGCAACCTGCATTTTGTTAACATCTGTTCCATATTCATTTGCCCACGCGACGACACGATTTACCAATTCTGGCACTGGCAACGAACCAATAAACTCTTTCGCCCACCATTCCAGTTTTTTCATATCAAACAATGCACCAGACATAGGAATCTTTTTTGCACGCATTTCATATTCCCAGAATGTTTTAACCTGGCCTTTCGTTTTTGCTTCTTCATATCCAGACGCCAAAATATTACCCAAATATTCAATCACTGCATCAACCGGCCAACCTTCTTGTAAAAAGAACGCAACATTCGCTTCTGGGTCTTTGCGTTTAGACATTTTTCGTTGTTTACCAGACTCTTCATCAATTTTGTCTAATGTTGCTGTATGAATATACATAGGTGCGGTCCATCCCATCATACGGAACAACTGTACATGCAATGGCAATGATGGCAACCACTCTTCGCCACGAACAACATGTGTTGTATGCATAAAATAATCATCACACAGATGCGCAAAATGATATGTCGGCAAACCATCATTTGATTTAATTAAAACAATATCTTCATTATTTTCTGGGAAACCAATAGAACCACGCACAGCATCTTTACAGAAAATTCTTTGTTCTGGATTTCCCATTGAATACAGACGAATCGATGGAACCAAACCTTTATCCAAATACGCAATTATTTCTTCTTCGGTCAAATCTCTATCACGCGCGAATTCACCATAAATACCAGTTGGGAAACCCGCCGCCTTTTGATTTTCGCGTATCTGTTCCATATCATCTGCACTTAAAAAACAAGGATACGCCATACCATTTTCTAACAAATAAGCAACTACAGAATGATAAATATCTTTGCGTTGTGACTGATAGTATGGACCATATGTTTCATCATTGTTGTATACCAAACCAAAATCATGCATTGCGCTTTTTACAACATCAACTGCGCCCTGCACTTCTCGTTTTGTATCAGTATCTTCTATACGCAACATAAATACACCGTTTGATTGTTGAGCAAACTTATAATCAATCAGCACGCTATACAAATTACCAATATGCATAAAACCTGTTGGGCTTGGTGCAAATCTAGTTACCATTGCACCTTCTGGCAAATTACGTGCTGGGAATTTTGCTTCTAATTCATCCAATGTATATTTTGGCGCACCGCCCAAAACGCGTGCGATTAAATCTTTTGATAAACCATTTCTCATCTATATATTCCTTGTGTTTTATAAAACTCAATTCTATACTAAATATATGGAAAAACAAGAAATAAGAACATTTGGCCGTCGTCATGGCAAAAAACTATCTGCGCGTCAACAAACATTGATTGACGAAGTGTTACCCACC
>JAZOUE010000121.1:0-2176 GCA_045658045.1 Candidatus Enterousia sp. | reverse complement strand
TGTTTATCCTGCGATTGATATTACAAAGTCTGGTACACGTAAAGAAGACTTGTTGGTTGGTAAAGACATATTGTCAAAAATGTATGTCTTGCGTCGTATCATCAATCCAATGGGAACTTTGGAAGCAATGGAATTCTTGTTAGATAAATTGCGTCTGACCAAGACAAATGATGATTTCTTTTCATCAATGAATCAATAAAAATGCCCCGACGGGGCATTTTTTATGGGGGTATATTATGCGAATGTATTTAATATTGGTGGTAGTTGTTGTTTTTTTTATTGTCTGTGTGTATTATGTAGGATTTTCCAATGGGCGTCGTCAGTGTCAAGGGCAGGTGGTCGCAAATAGTACACAAATGCAAAGTGAAATAATAAAAATTCAAGGAATTATCAATGCAGAAACTTATCGTCGTGGGGTTGCTGATATTCGTCGCAGCCTGTACGAAAAATACACCATTGCAGAATAATGTGTGTGCCAGCATTTTATGTACACCGATATATGGGCGTGCAAATGACTGGGAAATTATCAGCGATGAATTGGCGCGTAATATTTATCGGCATAATAAAACGTGCGAAGAATACAATAAAAATTGACAGTGCTTTGTTTTGTGTTATGTTAGTGTTCGTGTCAGACAAAGATTTAATTTTTTCAGCAAAACCAAATAAACCGCATCCAAAGCATGCGGGGCTGACAAAATATTTCAAACATAATTGGACACCTGAAACATATCTGGTTCAAGATATTGTCTATGGCTGTAATGTTTCTGGAAAGTTGGGTGCGTTGCCACCGGAATTGCGTGTGCGTGTGCCACAAGATCAAATTGCACAAGTGACGGCACAATTCCATAAATGTTTAGAGCAGTTTATTGCAGATTATTATGATAATTTTTGCCAAATAAAATCTTCTGCATTCGAAATGTCAGATATGGCAAGTTTATTTGGTACAAAGTGTATCTTGATTGGATGTAATATTACCGCAGATGGAATTGTCACTCCATGGCGTGGCGCAAACGGATTTGTGTACAAGTTGTCTTTTCCAGAAATAAATGCAGATTATGCATTAAAAATTTTTAGTAGAGATGCGGATAATTATGGATTGTTGGGACATGGACCTTGGTTTGAAATTCCAACTGCGTTTGCAGCCAATCATGCAGAACAAAATCATAATATTCCGATATATCTGGCATCGTTGCGTGATGAATATTATATGCTGTCCAAGTGGGCAGGCGATAAATCAGATAGTGTACAACAGAAAGATAAACCATATGTTATATTTCACACATCTTTGTCTGAAAACAAGGACAGAAATTATCGCAATGGTCGCAGAATTGATTTTGGTAGTACAAAACTGACTTTTTATGGCAAATGCTCTTACAAGGAACGTAAATTGGCAAGACAAATGATTGCAGGCGATGTCGGTGCTGTTGAACGGCATTTAAATAGTATCACAAATAAACTGGATTATAAAAATCTGGAACAATTGGTGCAAAAAGTATTGGATGAATGTTTTGTAAATCAGGCAATTGAAAATTATTTCCAATCAAAACAGTATTAAACTTATTTAATAACCAGTCCAACCAATTCACGAACGGTATCATAACACGAATGACATTGGGTTGGTGCGTATTCGACAAACTCAAAACTGTACGCTTTGTTAAATGTATTTATTAAATATTTTGACATTTCAATTGTCAGACCGTCTGATTCTGGTACCCATACATCAGAAAAATACTGCGGATTTATCGCGTCAAAATCAAATGATACTACAAATGGTCGATTGCCAATTTTATCAAGTATTTGTCGAGATGTTTTTTCAATATCTGAAATCGTTTTTATGTCAGATGCGTATGAAACATTTATATTATGGTCATTAATGTATTTGTGTTCTGAAGGCTCAAAAGAACGCGTGCCAATATAGAACATATTTTCAGGCTTTAATACTGGTCGTCGTCGCGGAATATTCAGCCAGCGCACATCCCCATCGCCCAGTAATGCGCGTACATTTGTGCCGTGTGGTGCGCCTGATGCCTCAGCCCGAGAGCTTTCTGGTGTGTGAATATCAAGATGTGCGTCAATATACACCAAACATAAATCATCTGTATCCAATGTGTCTGCAACGGCGGCAAAATGCCCAAAGTTTACAGAATGGTCGCCACCAATTAAAATATGGTGCTCG
>JAZOUE010000120.1:0-5593 GCA_045658045.1 Candidatus Enterousia sp. | reverse complement strand
AACGACATGGCTACGATCCGACTTAGTTGAAGAAAATGCAACATCGCTGCGTGGGTATAAAGAAATTATATTTAAAATTGATGGTGCTGGTGCATATGGTCGTATGAAGTTTGAGTCTGGTATTCATCGTGTTCAGCGTGTGCCCGAAACAGAGGCGGGCGGTCGTATTCATACTAGTGCGGCATCTGTTGCGGTTATGCCAGAAGCAAAAGATATTGATGTGGTAATCGAAGATAAAGATATTCGTATTGATATATTCCGTGCATCTGGGGCAGGTGGCCAGCACGTAAATAAAACAGACAGTGCGATACGTATTACACACTTTCCAACGGGTATTGTTGTAACATGTCAAAATGAACGCAGTCAGTTGCAAAATAAGATTGCTGCGATGGCGGTATTGCGTTCAAAATTGTATGAAAAACAGCGTATGGAACAAGAAAACGCAAGTAATGCGTCGCGTCAATCTATGGTTGGTTCGGGTGATCGCAGTGAAAAAATACGTACATATAACTTTCCAGAACAACGCGTAACAGATCATCGTATAAAATTGACGTTGTATAAACTGGATGATATTTTGGCTGGTGGTGTTGCACTGGATGAAATGATAGATGCGTTAATTGCGGCGGATCAGTTAGAGCGTTTAGCAAATATGGAATAAAAAACGCCCTGTTGGGCGTTTTTTATTATTTTTTATTTTTATTATTTTAATTATTGTTTGGGGTTATTTGTTTGTTGTGTCTTTGTATTGGTTATAAAAGAGTATAAATATAGTAAATATCATAGAAACGAATAAAGATATGTGTTGCGCTTGTGGCATAAGTATGTTGCATACGGTGTTGCTGTTGATGCCGCAATTCCAACACTGGAAATATAAAGGTTCGTCAACAAAATAAGGATATGTTGATAATAATGATAAACATGCGCAATATAGACATAGACAGATTATGGCAGGTAATACAAATCTGCATATTTTGTGTATGGCCGTCTGTCGTGGGGCGGATTTTGTTTTGGGGGCTTTGGCTGTTTTTCTTTGTAAAAAGTATATTAATAAACATAAAATGGCGAGTCCTATTGAAATATAGAACATTTGGCTCCACCATGAATCCACGGGGCACCAGCCTAGTGGGATGATTCTTTTGCATATGAAAAATAAAACAATAACATAAAGTATGTTAAATAAAGAATGTTTGTCATTTGCAGGGTTCATGATAACATAAAGTATGTTAAATAAAGAATGTTTGTCATTTGCAGAGTTCATGATATGTAACCTTTTTTGTTTTTAGAATAAATATTTAGGTAGGCCAAAACTGTTAAATGCGTTTTGTGTAATTGTGTGCTGAAAAGAGCTGATGTTATGTGCAGATATCGTGTTTGCGAGTGCGTGGTGCGTAGGTTGGGTTGCATGTGCATATATGCAAACAAATAATGATAATGCGACAGTTGTGATTACTTTCATGGATATACTCCTTTCGCTTATTTTGTGTATTTTATCATAAAAAATAGTGATTTTAAAGTGTTATTGATTTTTATTGTGAAATCATTCGTTTTTAGGTAAAATAAAAACCATTATGGAAAATGAAAACGAAAATTTTATAGATAGACCTGTTGTTATGGTTGGCCTGATGGGGGCGGGTAAGACCAGTGTTGGTCGTGCGTTGGCGCGCAGGCTGGGGATTCCTTTTGTCGATTCAGACAAGGAAATAGAAGCGGCTGCTGGTTGTAGCGTGGTTGATATCTTTTCTATGTATGGCGAAGCTGAATTTCGTCGTGTTGAACAACGTGTTATAGAGCGTATATTGGATACTCCGCCTGCATTAAAAATTATTTCTACGGGCGAGGGGGCGTTTATTACGCCGGCTATTCGTGAAATGGTACTGTCGCGTGCGTTGTCTGTTTGGTTAAAGGCCGATTTGGATTTGTTGGTCAAACGCACAGGAACACGTGATACAAGACCGCAATTGTTGAATACAGATAGTCGTAAGATTTTAGAACAGTTGATATCAGAACGATACAAGACTTATGCGTTGGCGGACATAACTGTTGAAACCAAAGATGAAAATCTGCGCAAGACTTTGTCAAAAGTTTTAAGGGCGATTGATGAATATTCTAACAAACAAGAAGATGGAGTGATAAATGAGTAAAAGCAAAAACATATTTAAAGAATTTAGTACTTTTGTTCAGCGTGGAAATGCAATCGATATGGCGGTCGGTATCATTGTCGGCAGTGTTATGACCAGTGTTGTGAATTCGTTGGTAAAAGATGTTATTATGCCACCGATTGGGTTGTTGATTGGCGGCGTTGATTTTTCGCAATGGTTCTTTGTGTTGGGTGGTGGTGAACCGGGTGTGACATATGAAACGATTGCGCAGGCGCAGGCTGCTGGCGTAACGACGTTGAATTTAGGTTTGTTTATAAATTCTGTGGTCAGTTTCTTTATAACAATGTTTGCGATATTTTTGTTTGTCCGCACGATGAATAAAATGCGCGATAAAAAACCTGCAAACACCCACGCGTGTCCGTATTGTAAATCTAATATCAGTAACGAGGCGACGAAATGTGCTTTTTGTTGCTCGGATGTAGAACCGGTTGAAACGGGTGCTGTTGAAGAAAGCGAGTTAAAAAAAGGGTTAAAAAACCTTAAAAAAGCAGCAGTAAATGTTGCGGGTGAATCTGTTGCTAAAATTAAAAGAATTACAAAGCGTTAGATTAAGAATTTTATAAATAATATAAACTTTTATCGGGCGGTTTTTTACCGCCTGATTTTATTATTAAAAGCAGGGTGGGTTATGTATAGTTTTTGTGGTCGCGTTTGGTTGTTAAAAGGTAGGGTGTGTGTCTTTGCTGTATTAATGATGGTGATTGTTTGGTTGTTTTTGTGTTGTGTTGGGTGCGTTAGGTTGTTTGATGTATATTGTTGTGGTGTGTAGGCATATTTGTAAGAAATAATTTTTTATATAGCGCTATTTGTAAAAATAAAAAGTCGCAGAAAACCGCAGGGTGTACAATATATAAAGGGCGCATAATGTATATTATGTATAGTTTATGATGTGTAAGTCAAGCAAATTTGTGTTTTGTGTATAAATGTATGTTTTTGTATTTGCGTATGATGCGGTTGTTTTTTTGTTTATAAATTTTTAATTTTTTTAAAATAATTTTTGTTTGGTTATGTGAAAATAAAAAATATTTATCTGGCAGTGTGTGTTTATTGTCGTGAAATTTGTTTTGATTTTTTATTTTTGTGTTGTTGTGTCTTTATGCTTGTTTTACTACTGTTTTGTATTCCTTTTGGTTGTGGTATGTATTTGTAAGTATTTTTTTCTTAAAAATGGTGTTTTATCCCCTATTCTATGTGATAAAATGCTAAAAAACCGCAGAATTCTGCGGTTTTTTAGGTGTTTTTATCGTTTTTTTTCGCCGAATGGGCATATTTTTGCGATTTTTAGACCAAATTTAATAGCTTCTGCCTTGGATTTTAGAATGGGGACTTCTTTTGTTTTGTTGTTTTGGATGTATGTATATTGTGTTTCACCTGCAAGAGTTGGGTAGTAGCGTTGCAAGATTCCGAAACTGCTAGATGCAAGAACTGCATCAATCTTGCATTTGAAGTCGCATCTGGTACATGTTACAGGTGTTTTTATTTTGTTTGACATTTTGTCTCTTTTAAGCAGCTTTTATAAAAGTCACATCTTTTGGCGATGCGTGTCACTAATGTTTGGGCAGCAGCCTGTGTCGCACGTGGTACAATGTTTTCTGTAATTCCATGTATATTGATGTATGTGTGGATTATGTTGTTTTGTATAGTCGGCATAAACCCCTGTTCTGTTTCGATGGCGTTTAATTTACATCTGATTTTGCAACCTGTGCATTGATTTGGTTCGGTTGCAGATATTGTTGAATATTGGTGTCTGTATTTTGGACAAAGGCTTGAAATTAGTCTTGCTGTGTCAATGGCGCTGCGTATTTCAGTGTATGGGCGTATGTTGTGTCTAATGTTGTTTTTGTCGTAATAATAGCCGCGTGGTTTGTTTTTGATGGTCGGTATAAAACGGCCTTTTTTTCGTTTGTGTTCTACTGCTCCAAGTGTGCAACGTTCTGGACATCCGGTGCATTTGTTTGTATTGAAACCTAGTAATTGTGAAAACATCTTTTTGTCTTTATCTTTGGTTTTGGTAGTTGTCGCACAGGTGGGCGATTTTATTTTTAGCATACATTTTTGCGTGAAACGCATCGTAGAAAGCGTGTGATGTTTGAGCTTCGCCAAAAGCATTGATATACTGTTTAATCACTTTTGAGCCGATTTTTGGTATAAATATATCTTGATTTTCTTCTGATGAAAATACGCAGTGATGTTTGCAACCGAAACAACAATCGCGATTTGGTGTTGTTAGTTGGCTTTTGTCTATGCGATAGTCAGTGAAGTTTTTGCATTGATGAGATAGTAGTTTTGCTGCGTTTATTGCGTTGTGCGTGGTTGTATATGCGTGGGCTATTGGACGATTGTTTCCGTGTTTGTCTTTGGTGTATACTTGTGTTTCGTTATTTATGGTTGGCAAATATTTTTGTTTGCCGTTAATTGTTGTTATGCGTAATGCGCCAAGAATGCAATGCTTTTCACAGCCGTTGCATTTATTTGTATTTATACCTTTTATTTGTGTGAACATTATGATTGTCTTTGATAGTTGTCGCACAGGTTGGATATGTGTCGTGCGCGTTTGATGGCCATATCTTGTGATTCATAGTATGGTACGGTTTTTGTAAGACCGCGTTTGTTTTTGTATTTTGTTATCGTTTTTGTGCCAATAACAGGTAAAAATCCATCACGATTTTGTGTTGATATATGTTGTGCAGCAAGTGTGCATTTACATTCACAACCGTGACATTGTGTGTCTGTGAATGTTTGTGCGACTGGTTGTGGTGGTGCAACGTAATGTTTGCAAGATTTTACAGCGGTATATGCGTGTGATAATGCGACAGATGCCGAGGTGTATGTTGTAATAAAATGCTTTTTGCCGCTTTTATCACGATAGTGCGGTATTGGCTGTCCGTTCTTTGTTGGGCGAAAGTTTATATAGTTGTCGTATAATACGACGGCCTGGACGCCCAGTTTGCACCTGCGGTTGCAACCGTTACATCTGCCGATATGAATGGATTGTTCTTGGGTAAACATATTTTTATCGATGGTTTTGATAGTGGTCGCATAATGGAATTATTCCTTCTTTTAATAATTCCAGTGCTTCTTCGGCTGTGTTACATTTTGTGTTTGTTTGCAAGACATTGTTTGCGTCAAAGTATTCCATAATCGGCTGTCCGTCGATGGTTGGTACCCATTTTGTGCCGTATTCGCCGATAACTTGGATTGTGTTGTCGGCTGCTGGTTGTTTTGGAACATCAATGGCTTTTACGCCCAGTCTGCAATGGTGTTGGCAACCATGGCATATTTCATGCAAGTTGCATGCTGTGATATTGATTTTGTTTTCTTGGGTGAAATTCATACTTGTCACCTTTTTTTTATTTTGTGTGTTGATATTTCGTGCAACGTATGGCGTTTATTCTTGCGCGTGCAATTGCAAGCGCTTTTGTTTTAGATGCGGC